>PMHU01000316.1:0-25319 GCA_003156795.1 Acidimicrobiaceae bacterium | reverse complement strand
ATCGGCGGCTCTACGACGGTCGCATCCTGCGTGTCGTCGGCCAGCTCGATTCCCAGCGGCTCGGCCAGTCAGACTGGGCCGTCCGCATCCGTTGTGCTCCGGGGTCCGCGCCCACCGTCGCCGCCAAACTCGCGCAGCATCCCGACACTTCCTGGGTGCAGCTCACATCGGGGGGAACCGAGATCTTCAGCACGATTCACTCACGCGACGGCGAACAGCGAACTCCAATGCTGCTCAGCCAGCTCTCGGTCGGTCGACAGGTCGTCGACCTTGAGGCCTACTGTCTCCTCCACCTTTTCGCCACCGGATTGTCGGCTCCGCCTGGCCCGAGCGACCTCAGCTGCGGGGAGATCGCCCAGCTCCGCTCTCCGGCACGGGACAGGCCGTCGATCGATCGCCCGAACGCCAAGCTGCAGGACTCCGACTGGCCGCTCGTCCAGGCCCTTGCGGACGACGGCCGTGCTCCCTATCGGCAGCTGGCGGCGCGCACTCACTGGCACGAGTCGACCGTGCGACGGCGAGTCGAGGAACTCATTGCCTCAGGCGTCCTCTTCTTCGACCTGGACCTGGCCAGCGACGCCTTCGGGATCCGCTCTCAGGCCCTGATGTGGATGTCGGTGGCCCCCACAAACCTGCGAGACGTCGGACAGGCCTTGGCCAGCCGCCCCGAATTTCCCTTCGTCGCGGCCACCACCGGATCCACCAACCTGGTCGCGGCACTGGTCTGCCCAGACGACCGCTCGCTTTATGAGTACCTCACCGGCGAAATGACCGGCCTTGACGGCCTCACCCACATTAAAACCGCCCCCGTGATGCAATTCGTCAAGATGCACGCCACCATGGCCGCGCGCCAAACGTGACGGCAGCGATGGTCCTCCACCCTCGGACCTCGCCTTTTCGCGCCGCCACCTAGCTCGCTCAGGTCGCGCCGCGGTTCTCAAGCATCCTGGACGCAGCCGCTCACGCAGAGACCGGTCGGGCTGACCTGCACCGGTAGGACCTGAAATGGCGCGTCCATCTGGTATAGGCGCCGCTCGAGCACCGCCTTCTCGGCTGCGCTGCCGCTCAACAGGGTGATCGACCCGCCATCCCCGCCCGCCCCATTGACCTTCCAGCCTATGAATTCGCTCTGGTTGGTGTTCAGCGTGTCGTTGAGAATGAGCGTCGAGGTCGCGCTCCCCGCGGCGCCCGCGACGCCGCCGGCGCTATTCCCACCCNNGGACCTTCCAGCCGAGCGCCCGCTCGGCCGCAGCGACCTCGATGACCCGCCTGCAGTCCCGACCGACCAGGTCCGGGTGCAGAAGAGCCTGCGCCTCGGTGTTGTCGACGAGTGACCGACCGAAAGCCTCCAGATCTCTCGCCAGGACTGCGTCTCGCGCCGCCGTCGCGGCGTCTCGCAGTCGCGAAAACGCGTCCGAACCCAGACCACCCGCGCCCTCTATGACCCGTCGGTGCACGCTCGAGGAATCGTGGGCGTGACCGAGGAACACCAACGTGAGTAGCGGGCTGAGCTCGTCCCAAGCAGGCAGCGGGTGCACGGTGGCTTCGGGGTAGTGGTCGATCCGGAGATAGTTGATCCCCCCGAAGGCGGCGCACAGCTGATCCTGGATGCCGCTCTCGAGGCCAAGGACCTCCACTTCGAGTCGATGGGCGGCGTAGGCGGCGCGGCGCCGCGTGAGGGGCTCGTTGCGAAGCGCGGCCAAGCCACCGAGCACGGCGACGGCAACCGCGGCCGAAGTGCCAGTGCCGCTTCCGGGTGGAACGACGGAGCCAACGTGCACCTCCACCGGTTGGCCGGGCGGTGGTGGCAGCATGTCGATGGCAGCTTCCAGCAGGGGGTGGCGGGCGACCCTAGACGCGCCGGGCACCACCGGATAACGGTCACCGACACCTGCTACGTCGAGGATGATCGGGTCCGGGCCCGCGGCCGCCCGGATGGAGACGTCCACTCCCGGCGTCACCGCGATGTTCAACACCCGCCCCGGCCCGCCGAACCAGGTATCGGTCCATCCGCCGTTGTCGCAGATCCGCACCGGGGCCGAAGCCGTGATCACCCGTCCGCCCTCGTTCCCCGACTCAGGGCGTCGAAGAGGTATCCACTACGAAGACGGGAACGGCCTCACCGTTCTCGGCTCTCTCGTACTCGATGCGTAACGGCTGGCCTTCGGCGAGCGAGGCCGGATCGGCGCCGACGAGCATCGACCACCACCAAGGGCCCTCTTCCAGCTCGCCGATGGCGGGGATGATCGGTGGCGGCGGAGGCTCGCCCTCGCTGCCGCGCCCGGGGATCACGACCCAGCTGATCAGGCGGCCCCGGCCGCTCGCCGCCGTCCAACTCAAATCGGTCGCGCCACATTCGGAGCACTGGCGGGCTTGGGGCCTGGAAAGGTGTCCACCCGGAGAGCAGCGCCGGACCATGAACCGCCCCGCTGCGGTGCCGTCGAAGAAGGCTTCGGTGGCGCCGTTGCGTGCGACCGCTCCGACGCTCATGTCGGACTCGACCCGAGAACGATGGTGGCGTGATGGTCGAGAATCCCGCCGTTGCCGCTCACGAGGGCGACGTCATGGGGGTGAACCTGCCGGCCACCGCCCTGGCCGCGGACCTGGATGATCGCTTCGGACAACGGGGTCATACCCCACATGTAGTACGACGACAGCTGACCGCCCCCGGTGTTGAGCTTGAGCCGCCCGCCCGGACCGATGGCCCCGCTCGCCACGAACGGGCCGCCCTCCCCTTTGACGCAGAACCCGTAGTCCTCCAGCGACACCAGGACGGTGTAGGTGTAGCAGTCGTACAGCTCGGCCACGTCGATGTCGCCGACCTTCACCCCGGCCATGGCCAAGGCCTCGGGACCGGACCGGGCGGCCCCGGTCACGATGCCGAAGTTCTCATCACGATCGAAGAGGCGACCCGGGTGGCACTGGGCCCAACCCAACACGTGCACAGGTGGTTGCGCAAGCGAACGGGCTCGCTCGGCCGTCGTGACGACCACGGCGACGCCGCCGTTGGACACCAAGCAGCAGTCCAACTTCCTGAACGGGTCGGCGATCCAACGAGAGCCGCGATGATCCTCGAGGGTGATCGGCTCTCGCATCTGGGCGTGCGGGTTGTCCGCGGCCCAAGCTCGCTGGGCCACGGCCACGGCGCCAAAGTCGTCGGTGGTGGTCCCGTAGCGCAACATGTGGCGGCGGGCGGCTAGGGCGTAAAGGGTGTTGGCCCCGACGACCCCGGTGGCCAGCAGCAGACCGCCCCAACCCGTGGCCGGCGGCAAGGCCGCGGCCCGGTCACCACCCGCATCCGGCCGACGGCCGTTGCCATAGACGTCTCCGGCGGAGCGGCCGGGGCGGAGGGGGGCGTCGGCGAATACGCACGCCACCACTTCCGCCATCCCCGACTGGACGGCCATCGAGGCGAACTGAACCATGGTTCCCGCCGTGGAGCCGAACCCTTGCACTTCCGAAAGGATCCGGAGGTCAAACAAGCCGAGGTCGCGCTGCAGCCCGAGCCCGACGCCTCCGCTCGTCCCGTTGGAAGTGAGCAGACCGTCGACATCGCTCAGTTGCAGCCCGGCGTCGGCGACCGCGAGCCGCACCGCTTCGGTCGCGAAGTTGGCGGCGCTGCGGCCGTAGACGGGTCCCATCTCGGTCAGACCGAGGCCCGCAATGACGGGCCGGCGATTGTCGGTTAGGCGGCCCACGGCGAATAGAGGCTATACCAATGGGACTCGGGACCGGCCGGCCCGATGAGGCCGGCGACGAAAGGAAGCCGCATGCGATTCGACCTGATGATGGCCGGACGGACGTGGGAACACACGGCTCGGATGGCGCGCGACTTGGAGGCGGCGGGGTTCTCCGGGATGGTGTTCACCGAGCAGACCCAGGCCCCCTGGATGTCGATCGCGGCGGCCTCGATTGCGGCACCGACGCTCGAGTTCAGCACGGGTATCGCCGTGGCTTTCCCCCGCAGCCCGATCATCACGGCCGGCCTGGCGTGGGAGCTGGCTGAGAACACCGGGGGGCGGTTTCGCCTCGGGCTGGGCAGCCAGGTCAAGGCTCACATCGAGCGCAGGTACGGGGTCGAGTTCGATCCTCCCGGCCCCCGGCTTCGCGACTACGTGGAAGCCGTAAAGGCCTGCTTCAGGGCGTTCCGGGGGGAGGAGCCCTTGGCCCACGAAGGGCCCTACTACACGCTTTCGCTGCTCCCGGCCATGTGGGCCCCCCGGCGACATCCTCACGGCGACATCAAGGTCGACATCTCAGCGGTCGGCCCGTGGATGTGCCGGATGGCCGGCGAGGTGGCTGACGGCATCCACGTGCATCCCTTCCACTCGGTCCCGTATCTGCACGATCGGCTGCTGCCGGCGGTGATCGAGGGAACCGGCCGGGCCGGGCGGGATGTGAGCGACGTAGACCTGATCGTCCCGGTTATGGCCATCCCCGGCGACACACCCGAGTTGCGTTCCGATCTACTCGAAAAGGCCAGAGCCCGGATCGCGTTCTACGGTTCGACCAAGAACTATGGGTTTCAGTTCGATGACCTCGGCTTCGAAGGAACCTCGGCCCGACTCAACGAAAGGCTCAAGGCCGGAGACGTCGCGGGCATGACCGCCCTCATCACCGACGAGATGCTCGAGTACTTCGCCGTCGCCGCCCCCTGGGACGACATGGCCGACGCTCTCCTGAATCGCTACCAGGGCGTCGCCAGCCGGCTGGTCATGTACCTCGGCGAAGAATCGATCGAAGCAGACCCGAGCGACGCGGGTAGGTGGGGCGAGATCGCCCGGGCGGTGACCGCGGCCTGACGGCATTCGGCGGGGGGCAGGCGGCTCGGCGGCCGGCGAGCTAACGACCGGGTTTGGCCAGCGTGACCAGGAAGTCTCCCGCGTCATCGAGCCACTTGCGCGAGACGTCCATCCCGGCTGCGGAGAGCTCGGCTCGAAGCCGGTCGGGATCGAACTTGCACGAGATCTCGGTGAGGATCTCCTCGCCGTCCTGCAGGTGCACGGTCAGGGACAGCTCGCGAACCTCCACGATCTGGGCTGCTCGCGACCGCAGCCGCATTTCCATCCGACTCTGCTCTGCATTCCAAACGGCCCGGTGCTCGAACGCTTCGGGGTCGAATCCGGCGCCCAGCTCGTGGTTGAGAACCCTGAGAACGTTGCGGTTGAACTCGGCGGTAACGCCCTCTGAGTCGTCGTAGGCCGCCACCAGCCGCCCAGGCGCCTTGATCAGGTCCGTGCCGAGAAGTAGGTGGTCGTCGGGACCCATGGCGGTCCTGAAGTCGACCAGCAGGCCGGCGCGTTCCTCCGGGGTGAAGTTGCCGATGGTGCTTCCAAGGAAGGCCCACAGCTGCCGCCCATTGCTCGGCAGCTTGAGCAGACCGTCGCGAAAGTCGTCCACCACCGCATGCACCTCGACGTCGTAGCGAGCGCTGAGGTTGGCCGCGGCATCGCGCAACACCTCCTCGCTGATGTCCAGCAGGACGATGGTCTTCAACGCCCCGGCCTCTGACATGGCATCCAGGAGAAACCGGGTCTTCTCTGAGGTCCCCGAGCCGATTTCGACCAGCGTCTCGGCACCGGTCACGGTAGCGATCTCGGCGGCGCGCCGGGAGAGGATGGCGCCTTCCGCCCTCGTCAGGTAGTACTCGGGCAAGCGCGTTATCCGGTCGAACAGAAGGCTCCCCGCCTCGTCGTAGAACCACACAGGCGGCAGCGATTTGGGCGTGGAGCTGAGCCCGGTGCGAACGTCGAGTTGCATCGCTTCGTGGCGGTCTGCGGGCGTGACGAGGACATCGATGGTCGGCCGTCGGTGCATTTGGGCTCCTACAGATCTCGTGCCAGGCGCACGCCCGTAAAGGGCCAGCGGGCGGAGGGCGGAAAGAAGTTCCGATAGGTGGCACGGGCGTGTCCCGTCGGGGTGACACAGGATCCGCCGCGGAGCACGTGCTGATTGACCATGAACTTGCCGTTGTACTCCCCCACCGCTCCCGGCGCGGTTCGGAACCCCGGGTAGGGAAGGTAGGACGATGCCGTCCATATCCAGGCGTCGCCGTACCAAGAGGAGCCGTGCTGCGGGGCCGGGTGGGGTTGCGCTGGGTCGAGAAAGCGGCCTTCGACCGGCTGGTCGGCGGCGACGCACTCCCATTCGAACTCTGTCGGCAGCCGGAACCCGGACCAGTGGGCGAAGGCGTCGGCTTCGTAATAGCTGACGTGACAGACCGGCTCGTCGGGGTCGATCGGTCGACGACCCATCAGGGTGAAGAGGTTCCACTCGCTGCCTTCGCGTCCCCAGTAGAGCGGGGCGTCCGTCCGTTCCTGCTGGACCGACGCCCAGCCGTCTGACAACCAGAACTCCGGACGCTTGTAGCCGCCGTCTTCGATGAACTCGAGCCATTGACCACACGTCACGAGACGCTCGGCCAGGGCGTAAGGCGTCACGATCACCGAGTGAGAAGGGGTTTCGTTGTCGAAGCAGAATCCGTGACCGGTGTGGCCGACCTCGACGGGGCCGGCCGCATGTTGGAACCAGCCTCCGTGCGATGGGTTGGGACTCGTCTCCTCTCGATGGGACACCACGTAAGCCGGGTCGAGCGGGCTCTGCGAGAGAACGTGTTTGATGTCCATGAGCAGGAGTTCCTGATGCTGCTGCTCGTGGTGGAGTCCGAGGTCGACGAGGGAGGTCGCCCTGTCGTCCAGCGGCCCTTCCATCAAGCTCATCATGTGCTCGTCGACGTGTCGCCGGTAGCGTGCGATCTCGGCGCAGTCCGGCCGTGACACCAGTCCCCGGTGAGGCCGGGAGTAGCGCTGGCCGACGGCCTCGTAGTACGAGTTGAACAAATAGCTGAATGCTGGATGGAATTCGGCGTATCCCGATGCGTACGGTCCCAAAAGGAATGTCTCGAAGAACCAACTCGTATGGGCCCGGTGCCACTTGGTCGGGCTCACGTCCGGCATCGACTGCACGGTCTGGTCCTCAGGCGAAAGGGGCTCCGAGAGCGTCTCGGTCAGAGCCCTGACGGCCTGGTACCTCTCGGCGAGCGACGGTGGCGAAACCTGAGCACCAGCCCGCCCATCGGCCGTTGCTTCGTTGACGAAGGTAGTCATGGGGGGCCCTTTTCGTCTGTCAGCGGCGACTGTACCCGCGAGGATACCGGTCTCGGACTGCTACGCGTCACTCATCTGGTGCCGGCCGGGTTCCGCCCACGCGTGGGGTGTCTCTCGTTTCGCCCCGGCCCGACGCCGTCGACACCCATGATCCCCCCAGTATGAGCACGAACCCTATTCCGGTGGCCAGCTTGAACGGCTCGCCGAGCCATACGACACCGAGGACGACAGCAATCGCCGGATTGACATAGGTGATGATGGTGGCCCGCGTCGAGCCTATCTCTTTGATCAGTTCGAAGAAGGCCACGAAGGCCAGAGCAGAGCACACAACTCCGAGCACCACGATCGAAGCGATGGCCGTTCCCGGCGGGGCTTTCGACGGAAGCTGCCAGATCGCGAAAGGCAGGTAGCCAACAGCGACGAGGGCCATGGTGACAGCCGCCAGGGCCAAGCTCGAAAGGTGGTGCATGTAGCGCGACACGAGAAGCGGGCCCGTGGCGTAGCCGATGGCGACCACACCCACTTCTCCGACAGATCCCAGATCGCCGCGTCCTACATCGAGGCCGAGCAGCACGCCGACTCCGATGAGACCGACGAGCAACCCGAGGATGCCCTTGGCGTCAATCCGATCCTGGTGACCCGAAAGCGCGGCCAGCACCACACCGATGAGCGGAACGGTCGACACGAGCAATCCCGACAGGGAGCTCGGCAAGCGCCTCTCCGCGTCGGACAGGAGCAGCCACGGAATGGCCAGCTCTGCGACGGTGTAGGCCAGCAGTGGCTTCCACGAGCTGAGCAAGGGACGCAGCTGGCCGCGTCGTAGGGCCAGTGGCAAGAGGACCAGGGCCCCGATGGCGGTACGCCCCTCTACCACGACAGCCGGCTCCAAATGACGGACGGCAACTTTGATCAGCAGGTACGGCACTCCCCACACGACCGACATCAATGCGAAAAGGAAGGCTCCCCGCCGAGTCATTCGATGCGGGGGGCGGCGCGGACGCGCTCGGGTGGCGGTCCCGTGGCCAAGTGGTCGATCCGGTCAGTTGTCGGCGAGGGCGATCCGGGCGAAGGCTTCAGTTGGAGCGAGCGGGCCGGGGGCTTGGGCGGCCACGAAGGTCCGGCCGCCATTGGAATACGCGTTCACGACGGACCGGTCGTCCGCGATCACGGCATAGGCCCCGTCGCCTACGCCAGTTATCTTTCGCATCCCCGGCGCCCGCCCCGCATTGGCCACCTGCCCGGCAAAGACGCTCTGGCTTTGATTGACAAATATTTCAACGCCGGCGTTTCCAGCGCCCTTGTACTCGCAGACGATCCCCCCACCTCCCGCCTCGCTGCGGATCGGCCCGGTGTCGGTGACTCCGAGGGCCTTGTTGGTTTGAGCGAGCGTCGGACACGTTGGCAGGCCCGGCGGCGGCCCCGGAATCCGCCTGCCCTCAGACGCAGAGGTGGTCGCCGTCGCGCCGGCGGTATGGCTGCTGCTCCCCGACCCGCAGCTCGCCAGCGCCAGGCCTGCCATCACTGCGGCGGCCGCCAAGGGAGCTCGATTGGTCACAGCCAGGAGCATACGCGCTTGGTCCATCTGGATAAGGCTCAAATCCGGGGCTCGGCTCGCTTCGCAGACGCCGTCGGCGAGCGCAGCGGGCGGGCCTTAGGTCATCCCCCTCGAGCGGTTTTCACATCTCGACTTCACCCCCTTTTCGACGTTGGGTGGATGTTGTTCTCGGGGTGGGGTCCTGGCGACTCGGCCCGGCCAGACTTCCATGACCAGCTGCACGGGGGCGCGTGGGTCGCCAGAAGGAGGGGCATCCGGATGGGTCGAGAAGAGAACTCGAACGCATCTGCAGTTACCGGGCCGACACTCGTCCGGGACCGCGCCCCGAAGACCTCTCGCATCAAGCCGATAATCGTCGCTGGCTCCGGCGTCTGCTATCCAGCCGGGTTGGGCTACTACGCATCATTGGCGCAAGCCATCGGGGGCAGTGAGCTGCACATCCTCGAACGCTGGGGGTTGGCGTCCCCGCGCCGTTCCGTCAAAAACCTGGTCGAGCGGCTGAAGCAGCTCGACGCCCCCGCAACGCTGATCGGCCACTCACAAGGGGGGCTGGTAGCCGCGCTTGCCAGCGAGATCGTTCCCGAACTAGTGGAAGGCGTGGTCACCATCTGCGCCCCGCTGCACGGCACCCTGCTCGCCCCGTCGTGGTCGCCCGTTCCCAGCGTGCGCGAGATGAGCAGGGCCCGCTTGAGCCGTAAGGCTTGGCTACCGACTTCGATGATGGTCAACGTGGTGGCATCCGAGGATCGTTTCGTCGTTCCCTATTCGTCAGGTCTACAAGCCGGAGCCGAGCACCACGTCCTCACTGGCGTCGGGCACTGCGGAGTCATTTGGGACGCCCGCCTTCATCGTCTGCTGAGAGAAGTGCTCGCCCGGCCGTCCCGCTTCTCCCAGCCCGCCGCGTAGCACCAGCTCTACTAGCCCGGGCGCGACCCAACCGGACCGTCTAGGAATCGGTGTCAGCGCCGGTTCGAGTAGATGCGATCAGCGTGAACGAGAACGGCGGCTCGCCGTTCCTCCGCCATCGCTCGATCGAAGCCTTCCCAGTCGTCGTGGCTCCCTCCGGCGGCTCGAAAGATCGACCTCAGCAAAGCGGGCAGCTCCGATGATTGGAAACCGGGATACGGGTCGTCGGGCCCGATGATCTCGCTGCGGCCTTCGACCGTGGCCCACTGCCATCCGGATCGGAAGACCACCGTGGCTTGCTGCCGCTCCCTCAGGTTGGCCAGCTTGGCCCTGCCGTAGGTGACGAAGCCCAACACCTGCTCGCCTGAAACCGGATGCGACAGCACGCCTGCGTTGACCACGGAGGCCTGGGCGGTCCCGTCGGCTCGGGTGGTGACGACGACGGCTAGGTAGGCGTCTTCGGCGCCGATGCGGTCTACGTCCGCGAGTTCCACGCCCAAGGGTATCTCTCGACCACGCTCCCAGGAGGCGGTGGCGGATGGCACGACCCGAGGCACGACCGGGCCGGCCCGAATTTGAAGAAGGACCGGGCTGGTGGCGCCTCAGGAGCGGGCTGGGCCAAGCGGGTCTATCGGGCTTCGCAATCCGAGCCCGCCGTCGCACTCGATGATCTGCCCGGTGACCCAGTTCATGGCGTGCACGCCGAGGATGGACTCGGCGATGTCGTCGGCGGTGCCGAGCCGGCCGAGAGCGGTACGTCGGGCGACCCCGGTCAGCCAGGTTCCGTCGCGCCGCGCCGGACCGAGCATGGGGGTATCGGTGACGCCGGGGGCGACGCCGTTGACTCTGAGCGTCGGCGCCCACTCGACCGCCGAGACCTTGATAACCATGTCCAATGCCGCTTTCGACGCGCAGTACAAACCCATGGAACGGTCGACGAGTCGGGCGCTGACGCTGCTGGTGACCACGATCGAGCCTCCCCCGGCGGCGAGCATGGGCCGGGCCAGGGCGCACATGGCGAGCCACACGCCCTTGGCGTTGACGCCCATCACTCGGTCCCATCCGTCGGAAGACTCGTCGAGGAGCATTCCGGCGTGCCCGATCCCGACGCTGATGGTCACCACCGTCGGCACCCCGCTCTTGGTGATCGACGCCGCCGCGGACGCTTCGACCTGGTCGGGGTCGGAGATGTCGCAGATGATGTCCGCAGTGTCGGCGACGTCCCATACCGCCACTTCGGTGCCAGCGAGGCGTTGACGGGCGGCGACCGCGGCGCCGATGCCCGACGCGCCGCCGATGACCACGGCGCGCTGCGTCGAGCTCATGCGGCCACGCCGCTCAGGACGAAGGTGGCGAGGTCGTCGGCCACCCGCTCGAGAGGCCGCTTGGCCGCCGGCGTGAGCGCGTTCAGGCCGGTGGTGGTGACGGCACCGAGAATGGCGGTGGCTACCAGACGGGGATGCGCCACCGGACGGAGGCTGCCGTCGCGTGCACCTTCGACCAGCAGAGCTCCCACCGGTTCGACGAAAGCGGCCTCGGTTCGCGCCGCGATCATGGGGCTGCGAGCGGCTCGGCCCAGGTCGAACTGGAGGGCCCGGCTGGCCGCTGGGAACGACTCGATCACTCCAAGATGGGCGCACACCACGGCTCGGAGTCGCTCGGCGGCGGTCCCGCCGGTTCGGAGCGCACCGCCTACGGCGCGGCCGAGTTGGTCGAGTACGTGCACGAACAGGAAGGCGAGGATGTCCTCCTTGCCCTCGAAGTAGTAGTAGAGCGTCGCCTTCGGCACTCCGGTGGCGGCGGCGACGTCCTCCATCTTGGTGGCGTCGAGACCAAATTCGGCGAACAGCTCCGCCGCCACTAGGACCTTCTCACGCATACCATCTGGCAGAGTTCGCAACGGTGGGCTCCCCGACGAGGGCACCTGGGCCTGTACTGAGAGTCTAAACTGTACATCCAGTCGGAGGAGGTCGGAGGAACCAGCGTGAGTGTGATCCACCATTCGGCGGTCTGCGTACGAGACGTGGACGCCAGCCTGCGGTTCTGGCGCGACGGGCTTGGCTTCGAAGTCATGATGGACGAGAGATTCGACGGCGACTGGCCGACGCTGCTCGGCGCGGCATCGAACTCGCTGCGAGCAGTCTTCCTCGGAGACCGAGCCCATCCCGAATCCGGAATCGTGGAGCTGGTCGACCTCGGCTCGCCGATCGAATCGGTGGCATCCGCTGGAGCGTCGCCGAGACCCGGGGTGCTGCTCCTGTCGATCATGACCGACGTCGATGCCGTGCTGGGCCGCCTCGCCGAACTCGGCCTCGGCGGGACACCGCAGCGGATCGAGGTGTCGGGCGTCGGAATGGCGGTCGTGATCGACCCTGATGGAGTGCTCGTCGAGCTGGTGGACACCGGCGCGACCGCAAATCTGGGACGCCTGGCCCGGTCCGCCGACATCAGACCTTGAGCGACAAGGCGACTCCACCCCCGCACAGCGGGGAGAGATTCGAAGTGGCGATCCTCGGCGCCGGCTTCGGTGGACTGGCCATGGCGTGCAGCCTGGCCCGGATCGGTGTCGGTGACTTTGTGATATTCGAACGCCATGACGGCGTCGGTGGGACGTGGCGAGCCAACAGCTACCCCGGTGCGGCCTGCGACGTGCCTTCCCATCTGTACAGCCTGTCGTTCGCCCCTAATCCGAACTGGTCCCGGACCTACGCGGCCCAGCCCGAGATCCTCAGATACATCGAGGACTGCTACGAGCGATTCGACGTCCGCCGGCGGGTCCGGCTCGGCACCGAGATCGTCGCCGCGTCCTGGCAGGACGACCGTCGGTGCTGGCGCCTGACCGACGGCGACGGAGCCGCGTACGAGGCCGACGTGGTCGTGTCGGCCATCGGCCTGTTCCACACCCCGGCGATTCCTGACCTCCCCGGTCTCGCCGACTTCACCGGAACCGTGTTCCACTCGGCGCGGTGGAACCACGACCGCGATCTGACCGGCCGACGCGTGGCCATGATCGGAACCGGTGCCAGCGCCATCCAGATCGCACCAGCCATCGCGGCGCGCACCATGCGTCTGTCCATCTATCAACGAACGCCGGCCTGGATCCTGCCGCGCAAGGACGAGGCGTTCACCGACGACCAAAAGCGTGCGTTCGCCTCAGACCCGGCGGTCGCGCTTCGGTACCGCGCCGAGCTGTACGAGCAGTACGAGCAGAACACGTCCTTCATCGCGGGCGACCCAGCCGCTGATCTCATCGCGGCCATGGCGGACAGCTACAGGGATCGCAAGGTTCAAGACTCCGGGCTGCGAGCCAAGCTCACCCCCGGCTACCCGGCCGGTTGCAAGCGGGTCCTCATCTCGAGCGACTTCTACCCGGCGGTACAGCGAGACAACGTCGAACTGGTTACCGACCACATCGAGAGAGTCCTTCCCGCCGCGATCCGTACCGTCGACGGACGCGAACGGGCGTGCGACACGATCGTGCTCTGCACCGGCTTTCGCGCCACGCAATACCTGGGCGGCATCGACGTCACCGGTCGGGGCGGCACCAGCATCCACGACCACTGGGCGGACACACCCCGAGCCTTTCACGGCCTGGCCGTGCGAGGGTTCCCAAACTTCTTCCTTCTCTACGGGCCGAACACCAACCAGGGCGGCAACTCGATCATTCTCATCCTCGAAGCGCAGGCCCATTTCGTCACCGCCGCCATTCAGGCCATCCGCGAGCGGCCAGGGTCGAGCGTGGAGGTACGACCCGAAGCCATGCGGCGCTACCTGATCGAGTTGGAGGCAGCTCTCGCCGGCACCGTATGGAACGGGGGCTGTAAAAGCTACTTCCAGACCGCGGGCGGAGACATCGTCACCCAGCTTCCTCACACTTCTGGGTGGTACCGCGAACAGACACGCCGCTTCGTCGAAGACGACTTCGAACTCTCGGTCTGACCGGGCGTGGCCAGCCCTAACCGTCAGGAAAGGCTTGGCCCATCCGAACAGCGACGAGCTTCTCCACCAGCGCCCTCGGGAGAACGGCGTCGACAGGGAACCGAAGCGTTCCCTTCGATGTCTGGTACTGGGCGACGTCGGCTCGGAGTTCCGGTATCACCGACCCGCTGTGGGGGAAGTAGCTCAAGTGGTCCTTGAAGGCCGCGAAGCCGGCAATCATCTTGCCCCTGACCCTGAAGCCCGGCATGGCGTACGAGATGCACTGTTCGGCCTCGGGGACGACTTCCAGGATGGTCCGACGCAGTTGATTCAACGTCGACCGCTTCGGCTCTTCCAGACCCGCGAGATAGGCGTCGACCTCTGCTTGCGACATGGCCCAAGTTTCGGCCCGGCGGGCGCGACGGTCAAGGCCCACTCGCTCGGTCAGCCGCTGGCGGCCGCCAGTTCGGGCACGAACAGGGCGGCGTCGACGGTGCCGACACCCGACGCCAGGTCGTAGCCCGGAGTCGCCGAGAACCCCTTGACGGTGTGAAGAACGCCCCCTTGGGTGAACGACACCGTGTTGTTGCCGGACGTGATGTCGACGATCCCCGGCGCCGCGGCACCGCTCAGTCGATACAGGGCGGGATTGATCACTCCGAGCGGGTGCCCGGCTACCTGATCGGCCAGGGCGACGATCCCGGCGAAGAGAGGCGTGGCCTCACTGGTCCCACAAGTAGGGAACCAGCCCGTCTGGCCGCCGAAGCTCTGATAGACGTCCACGGCCCCGTTGCACGCGGCGCTCATGGAGATGTCCGGCACGCCGCGTTGGACACCCACCACGGACGCCACTCCGTCTTGGAATGCCGGCCGGCTGAAGATGATCGACTTGCCGCCGCCGCCCGCCAGCGGATTCGGGCCCGCGTTGCCGAATATGTACTTGTTGGTCTTGACGTTGTAGGTGTCGTTCCAAACCGCGTCGGGCGCGATGTGGTTCCCCGCCGCGTCGAGTTGCAACTGGGTACCACCCACACCGGTTACCAGCGGGTCGCTGTCGGGCCAGGACGTGACGGGATGGAGGTAGTAAGTAGATCCGTCGTCGCCGACGTCTGCGGCCCCACTGTCACCCGAGGCGGCGAGGACGGTCACGCCCTTCTTGGCCGCATCAATGTAGGCACCGCGCAGGGCCAGAAGGGACTGAGCGGTGGGAAAGGTCTGTTCTGTGGCCGAGAAGCTCTGGCTGATCACGCCGCCGAGATGGTGGTCGATTACGTACTTCTCCGCGGTCACGATCTGGGGGAAGCCGGTCGTGCCCTCTTTTTCGGACGTCGGCGTCTCCACGAGGAGGATGTTGGCGCCGGGCGCCATGGCGTGGGAGTACTCGACGTCGAGGGTGGTTTCGCCCGCCCAGCCCCCGTGAAGTCTGGGGGGGACGACTCCAGCCGGTTGGATCACGGCGAACGAAGGCGGGTTCGGGAGGTGGAAGGTCTTGTCGAAGACGTCCAGGTCGTGCTCGATGGTTGGCGAGCCAAACGAGTCCACGATGATGATCGTCTGGCCGCGCCCGTCGATGCCCTTGGCCGCGAGCGGGGCCAGGTTGTAAGCCGTTCGGATCTGGCCGGGCTCGTAGCACGCAATGTGATAGTTGGCTTCACAAAACGCGGTCGTGGGCGGACTCGACGTCGCCCGCCCGGCGTAGTGGATCGACGGGTGCAGCAGCACCTCGCCCGCCGGGATGACGGCCCCGGGCGTGGAAGCAGCCGCCGGCAGCGTTGTGAGCAGCAGGGATCCCACCGCGAACCATAGACCTCGACGACGCATTTGGAGCCTCCTCCTGTCAGCGGGCCCTAAGTCCCGCCACGAAACAACTCTGGTCGTCCACAACTTCTCTCACGTGTCCATGACCATTCGTCGTTTGGCGGCGAGCACTAGGTAGAGCGGTTCAATAGGTTCTCGAAGGACTGGACGTACTCGAAGGGAGACCCGACGCCGGTGGCGTCGTCGTAGCCCTGAACGGCCGGGAGCGCCTCCGCGCCTTCACCGTCGATTCCGAGGGTCCGAAGATAGGTGACGAGGGGTCCCTGCTTGGTCGCGGCATTGGTGTAGTTGTTACGAACTTCGCCGAGATAGCCGGGTCCGAACGGATGATCGGTCACGTCCCGGAAGGCGGGCGTTCCGTACCGGAGGTAGATCGCCGGGTTGGCGAAGCCAAGCGGGTAGCCGGCGGCCTGCTGGGCGTCGGCCTCGATCCCCGCGAACGTCGGGCAGGCGACCGACGTGCCTCCGATCCGGCTGAGCGAGAAGGCGAACGTGACCCCGTCTGGTTGCAGCGTGGTCTCGCCGACGAGCATTCCCGTGCTGGGATCAGCCAGGGCGGAGACGTCCGGTTCGACGCGCATAGGGGTGGCGCTCACCGTCCCGTTAGGAAGAGCGTGCGACAGCGACGCGGGCACCACCTTGCGCTGGTAGTACGGCTGCGGGTAGATCGTGCTCGTGCCGCCACCGCTCGATCCGTCGTACCACTTCGGGTACAAACCGGGCGGGGTGAGCTTCCAGGATTGACCGTCCTTGGCGAGCGGATCGAGGAGGGTGCCCCACGAAGTCTCGAACTCGTAGTTGTTGGTCGCCCCGATGGCCAAGCTGGTGCCTCCGACCGACGTAACCCAGGGGCTGGACGCCGGAAGGTCGGTCTGGATCATGTCCGAGCTGGGGTCCTCGTTCGGGGACTCGTAGCCGTTGTCGCCTGAGGAGAAGAAGAAGCCGATGCCTTCGGCCGCACCCGCACGGAAGATCAGGTCGTTGACTTGGGTCAGGTCGTCCTGGTCGGCCGGCTCACCCCAGGAGTCGCTGACGATGGTGGCCAGGTGGTCGTTGACGATGAGGGCCAGGGCGTCCGCCAAATCCTCGTCCTGACAGGATGCCGCCGCCACGAACCGGACGTTGGCGTCGGGGGCTTGACCGTGCACGGACTCGATGTCGAGGGTCTCCTCCCCATACCAGCCCGCCGCGCCGCACTTGGCCGGTCCGGTCTGGGAAAACGAGCTGGGCAGGTACTGCTTGTATTGTCCGGGCCGGAACGGCGCGTCGCCGGTCAGCTGGGCGAACTTGTTGGCGTCGCCCGGCATGGTCGGTGAGGCGTAAGCATCGACGATCGCCACGGTCTGGCCCTTGCCGGTCATCCCGGACGCGGTCACGCCGTAGGCGGCGCGAATCTGCGTTTGCGTGTACCCGCACACTGTCCAGGGCTGGCTCTTGCCGTAAGCGCTCGGCTCGCTGGTCGCGACCTTCTGGCCGTAGTAGGCCGAGCACGGCTTGGCGATCCAGTAGTTGGGCCCGGGTGGCGGGAGGGCATTCGCCGGCTTCGCCATGTGGGGCGCGGTGTCGAGACCGCTGATCGTCAGGATCGCATCAGCGACCGAACTCGGCGCGCTGGCGGCGCTCTCGGGGGCCCGGTACATGTGGCCGTCCGGGCCCTTGAAGCTACCGAAGGCCACGTCGAAGGCGCGGCTGGCCGCGGCCACAGAACCGGTCACCGAGACGTAGCCGGCCTCGCGAGCGTTGACACCCGTGACCTTCAGGCCGGTCGACCGGACCCAGGATTCGATGGCGCTGATCTGGGCGCTGGTTGGGCCATAGCGAGCCTGCACCTGGGCCGGCGTCAGGTAGTGCCGGTACAGGGCGTTGCCGGGAGAGGACGCCGCCGTGGCGTACGCCGTGAGACCGGCCGAATCCCGCCCGGCCAGGTAGATCCGAGCGTCGACCGCCCCAGTCTTGACTGCCGGCGCCGCAGCAGCGGCCGGTGTGGCGGCCCAGCTCGGCTGGCTACCGGCGATCGACGACCTCTGCGGCGCCGCGTGGGCGGATGGGTCCATCGCCAACCCTCCGACGACGAGGGCTCCGGCGGCGACCGCCGCCATGGTTGTGCGGCGTCGGGTGATCACTCGTGACATTCGCCAGCCCCTTCCTGAAACATTGGCGCCGCCCCAGCCTCGATCGAGGCGCGGGTTAGGGGCACCCGCCCCCCAATGTAGCCACGCCGACGGTGGCCGGGCCAAAATCACCCGATAGGACGGCGGGAGGTGGGCGCCCGCGGGATCGGGGCATCCCACCTCGGGACCGCCACTCAGCGACGGCAGTCAGTGACCGCAGTCAGTGGCGGCAGTCAGTGACGGCCGCGGTGGCGGCATCGACGAGTCCGTCGACGAGTCTTTCGATCTGCTTGACCGTGTCGAGATCGGGGGCCTTGTTGAAGAATACGGCGCGGGCCATCAGCAACGCTGGGCCGACGAGGGCGATGAGCGACACCAGGTCGTCGTCGAGGGGCTTCCGGGCTCGCGCCCGAACCTGGGCCTCGAGGGGGGTCATCACGGGATCGATGAAGCGTCCACGGATGACATCACGCAGCCCGGGCTCGGCCCGTTGCAGGGCCAGCACGCTGGGGATCAGATCTGACCGCCGAGCGAGAAGCTCGCTGATGGATACCAGCGACTCGTCGACCAGGGTGGCCAACACAGAGTCCAACGCGGCCAGGGCCAGTTCGGTCTTGGTGTCCCAGCGGCGGTAGATGGTGGCCAGGCTCACGCCGGCTCGTTCGGCGACGGCGCGCATGGTGAGTCGATCCCAGCCGACCTCGCTGAGCAGATTGGCGGTCGCGTCAAGGATGGCCGCGTCTCGCGTCGCGTCGAGGGGTCGCCCTCTAGCGGTGCCGGTCATAGACATCCGACGTTATCTTTACGGTAATGTTCGTTACTCTAACGCAAGGGACCCGGCTGACGTAATCCAGCTTCACGGCTGAACACTCAGGGTCGCCGGCCACGCTCCGCCCCCGAGCCGGCTGGGCCGCAGCCACCTGGCGCGACCCAACTCGAGCGCCTCTCGCCAAAGTGCGCTTATTGGGCCTGGGTGTGCGGCCAACGCCAGCAGCCCTCGACGTCGATCTCGAGCCAACCGAGAACATCGCGCAGATGGTTCAGCTCGACGATCATCGCTTCCGCCCTGTGGCGACCGATCCGACGGCTGACTCGACCTCCCTCGAAGAGGTCGTGCTCCAAGCACCGGACCTTGGTTATGGCCGCGGTCTTCTCGGCCGAAGTCAGAGCGACCCGGTCGGCGACGTTCGGGCCGACGCTGCAGCGGGTGCCTGAGGTGGAGGTGCTGGCACCAGCCTGGCCAACGGGGGTGGACCGAGCGTCCAGGCTGCGGGGGCGGGTGGGGTTGCCGGTGCTCATGACGATCGCCCTTTCACGGTGGGGATGGCGCCATCATCGGCCCGCCATCCCATCGGCGGTCCAACCACAACCCAACCTCGGGTCAACTGTCATCGGTGGCATCTACACGGGAGGAGCTGGGTCGTACTGGATGCCGCGACGTACCTGCCTGGCCCTCTCGACGCCGGCCAGACGGCCCACGAGATGTAGGGCCATGTCGATCCCGGCCGATACTCCGGCTGCGGTCACGATGTTTCCATCGTCGACGAATCGCTCGTCAGCGCGCACATCTATGGTCGGGTCGAGGTCGGCCAGGAGCTCGACGGCCGCCCAGTGAGTGGTGGCTGGTCGATGAGCAAGCAGACCCGCGGCTGCGTAGACCAGCGAACCGGTGCAGACGCTCGTCATCAGCCCCACCTCTTTACGCTGCCGGCGGACCCAGTCCAGCTGCGCCTCGTCGCGCAGCTGAGGACGGGTGCCCTGACCGCCCGGATACAAAAGCACTTCCAGCGGCGGGGCGTCGGCATAGGAGTGGTGCGCTTGCACGACGAGACCCTTGGCGCATCTCACCAGACCACCCGACTCGGAAAGGCAGGTAACGGCGTAACCGTCATCCGGGTAGCTGCGAGTCCAGAAGGCAAGCACTTCCCACGGGCCGATGGCGTCGAGCTCCTCGGCGTCGGGGAACAGCAGAATTCCGATGTTCTTGATATCGCTCACCGGGCCAGTCAAGCGATCGTCAGCAGGGTTCGCAGCCATTTTCCTGCAGTCCATGCGGCCTTGCGAGCCGTGTCACCTATGTGTACTATACTGAGTATGATGCCGAGATTGAGCGCACAGTGAGCGTGCGACACGCTCTGCTCGCCCTGTTGAGCGAGGGGCCCAAATACGGTCTCCAGCTCCGTCAGGAATTCGAGGCCAGAACCGGCGATGTCTGGCCTCTCAACATCGGGCAGGTCTACACCACCCTTCAACGCCTAGAGCGTGATGGACTCGTCGAATCCGAGGACAGCGACAAGGACGGTCCCCAAAAGGGCTTTCGAATCACGAGGGACGGCTCGGACGAGCTGGCCCGGTGGCTGCGAACGCCGCCCGACCTCACCTCACCGCCGCGCGACGAGCTCGTCGTCAAGGTGCTGATAGCAGTACAAGCGCCGGGAGTCGACGTGCACGAAGTGATCCAAGTGCACCGCCACTACCTGGTGGAACTGATGCAGCAATGGACGCGCCTCAAGGAGGACGAGGCGCAGTTCGATCTGGCGTTCGCTCTCGTCGTCGATGCCGAACTGTTCCGACTTGATTCGGTGGTCCGGTGGCTGGACGCAGCCGAGGGACGACTAAAGCGGGCCGCCGTCGATCCTCCCACCACCCCCACGACGCCGAGGCTGAGGCTGCGAATGGAGGCACGCCGATGAGCTATCTCGAGCTGCGCCGGGTGTCCAAAAGTTACGGTCAGGCCGCGTCTGAGGTGCAGGCGTTGCGCGAAGTGGACCTGTCGGTCGACGCAGGCGAGTTGGTAGCCGTGATGGGACCGAGTGGATCGGGCAAGAGCACGCTGCTGACCATCGCCGGGAGCCTCGAACAGCCAACGAGTGGTGAAGTTCTTGTTGGGGGGGCGGCCCTGTCGGAGATGACGCGCAATGAGCGGGCCCGGATGCGGCGACGGTCGATCGGCTATGTGTTCCAGGATTTCAACCTGCTGGCCGGGCTCACCGCGGCCGAGAACGTCACCCTGCCGTTGGAGCTTGACGGCGTCAAGGCCCGGACTGCTCGCGCTGCCGGTATGGCGGCGCTGGAAGAACTCGGACTCGGCGATCGCGGCTCGCGCTTTCCCGATGAGCTGTCCGGCGGCGAACGCCAGCGGGTGGCCATCGCGAGGGCGGTTGTCGGTGACCGCCACTTGCTGCTCGCCGACGAGCCGTCTGGCGCATTGGACTCCGTCAATGGCGAGGCCGTGATGCGCTTGATTCGGTCGGCCTGCCAGCGAGGGGTGGCCGGGGTGGTGGTGACCCACGACGCCCAACTGGCATCGTGGGCGGACCGGGTGGTGTTCCTGCGNNTGTTCCTGCGCGACGGCCGGGTCGCGGACCAAACATCGCGCCCGCCGGGTCCGGAGTCGCTGCTGGCTCCCAGCCCGAACCCGTGACCCTGGCCCTACGCGAGCGGCCGGCGCGGCCGGGATCATCCGCCGGTGGCGCTCCGGCCCGACGAGCCGTCACCCGCTGGGCGTGGCGGATGTTTCGCCGCGAATGGCGACGGCAGGTACTCATCCTGACCCTTCTCACTTTGGCCGTGGCTGCCACCACCGTGGGCTTGGCGGTCATTTCCAACTCCGTCCAACTGGGAGCCGACCCGACGTTCGGCACGGCCAACACCATCCTGACCCTGACCGGCTCCGACCCCGACCTCGCCGCCGATATCGCCGCCGTCCGCGCCCACTTCGGCACGATCGACGTCGTCTCCCATCAGAGCGACGCAATTCCCGGATCGGTGTCCACCATTGACGTGCGGGCCGAAAACCCCGACGGACCCTATGTCGGTGTCACGCTGCATCTCGACGCCGGGGCCTACCCGACCGGCCCGAACCAGGNNAGGTCGCGGTGACTAGCAGCGTGGCCCAGACCTTCGGATTGCACGTCGGGGGCGTGTGGCACGAGAACGGGCGGGCGTTGCAGGTCGTCGGCCTGGTCGAAAACCCCCTGAACCTGCTGGACGAATTCGCCCTGGTGGAGCCCGGTCAGGCCAACCCCGCCTCGAGCGTGTCGATCCTGCTCGATGCCCCGCAGCGCAATCAGCAGTTGTTCAGGCTTCCGAGTGGCACAGGTATCGGCTTCGAATCTCGAGGGACCGCGAGCACCGCTACGGCTGAGGCGGTCGTGCTGGTCCTGGCCACCATCGGCCTGCTTTTCGTCGGGCTGCTGGCCGTGGCCGGATTCGCGGTCATCGCCCAGCGGCGGCTGCGCGCCCTCGGCATGTTGTCGTCGCTCGGCGCGACCGACCGCCACGTGCGCCTGGTGCTGTTGGCCAACGGTGCGGCCGTGGGCGTCACATCCGCGGCGGCAGGAGGCGTCCTGGGTCTGGCCGGATGGTTGGCGTTCGCGCCAAGCTTGCAGTCGATCGTCGAACACCGCATCGATCGCTTCGACCTGCCATGGTGGGCGATAGCAGCCAGCTTGGCGCTCGCTTTCGCGACCGCGGTGGCGGCCGCCTGGTGGCCGGCGCGCGCCGCTTCGCGGATCCCCATCGTGGCCGCCCTATCCGGGCGCCCTCCGAGGCCGCAGCCGGCGCACCGATTCGCGGCGGCGGGCGGCGTCCTACTCGGAACCGGACTGGTGCTCCTCGCCTTCGCCGATCAGCGGAGGACCCCCTTCATCCTGACCGGAACCGTCGCGACCGTCGTCGGAATCCTTCTCGGTGCTCCGCTGGCAATACAGGTGGTCGCCAAGCTGGCTGGGCGCTGCCCCGTCGCGACCCGAATGGCCTTGCGCGACCTGGCCCGTTATCAAGCCCGCTCGGGGGCGGCCCTCGGCGCGGCCACGCTGGCCATCGCCATCGCGGCGACCATCGCCATAAGCGCAGCCGCCGCGCAGACCCCCTCCTCCGTGCAAAACCTGCCCGCCGACCAGCTCAACCTCTACGTCGGCTCGGGAGGCGCCGGGCCGGGCAACCCGATCCCGGTGGCGACGCCCGCCCAGCAGGAAGCTCTGCAAAGCCGCGTCAACCAGCTGGCGAGCGCCCTCCACGCCCGAGCCATCGTCCCGCTCGAGGCCGCCTACGATCCCCAAGCCGGCGTCCAATCGTCCCTGCCCGGACAGCCAGGCGGCCGGATAGTGGCATCGCTGGCCCACGTAACGATCACCGGTCGAGGAGAGAATATAGAACCGGTCGTCGAGCTCTACGTCGCCACGCCGACGCTCCTCGCGCACTACGGCATCAACCCGAACCAGATCGAAGCGTCCGCCGACATCATCACTTCCCGGACGGACCTGAGCGGTTTGCAAGTCTTTCTTCCCGTGCTCGGGCCGGGCGGCCCGGGTGGTCCGAGCACGGNNCGGGGGGCCCTGCCACCCGTCCGGAGCAGCCGGTGGCGGCCACCCACCCGAACATCCAGACCATCAATCAGCTGCCCAACTACACGTCAGACCCCAATGCCCTCCTGACCGATCACGGCGTTCAGTCCCTCGGATTGCAGACGTTCCCGGCCGGTTGGCTCATGCAGACACCGGAGCCCCTGACCACCTCTCAGATCGACACCGCGCAGAAGATGGCCGCTTCCGCCGGGCTGTCCGTCGAGACCAAATCCNNTCGGCCTGATCCGCAGCGAGACCGCCAGCGACCTCAGGACCCTCACCGCCACCGGCGCCAGCAGCACCACCCGACGCGCCCTGACCGCGGTAACTGCCGGCGCCCTGGCCTTCCTCGGAGCCTTGCTCGGAACTGGAGGCGCCTACGCCGCCCTTCTCGCCTGGCACCGAAGCGACCTTGAGCCGCTCACCAACATCCCCCTCTTCAACCTGGTCGTGATCATCGTCGCCCTTCCCATGGTGGCCACCACCGCCGGCTGGTTGCTCGCGGGCCGTGAGCCGGCGGCGGTCACCCGCCAGCCTCTGGAGTAGATCGCAGCCGACCGTCGAAGTGGCTCTAGGCCCGTCGGCCCAGGAAATGCAGCAAGCTTGGTCTGGTCGTCGGCCTCGGCCGGCGCATTCCTCGTCTCCCATGCGCCTCCCTCGACCTGGCCGCGTGGGTACACCACCCGCCGCTGCCTTGAACAGGAGACGCGGCGGATGAGCGCTCTTCGCAAAATGCGCCGATTACCCCTCCTGGGCTGACTTTTCGCCGAAATCGAGGCGGGCCCGCGGTGCTGGCGGCGGAAAAGCGCGGGGCGAAAAGGATCACGTCGCCCGGCACAGAAACCACTCGGCGTGATGAGCGTCCTTCGGGGCCAACTCGCGGTGACCAGCCGGTGGCCGGTGTCCGACCTTCGTTTCGGTCGGCAGCTCTCACGAGTGCTTTGGGCAGAAGCACCTCTTCCAAGGAATACCCCAACAGGAAAGGTCATTCACCCATGCGATCCTTCATCAAGGTCTGCCTCGGCGCGGTAGTCGCGTCCCAGGCTGTTTTTCTGTTCGCACCCGGGGTCGCCGGCGCCGACCCGCTCACCAACATCACGGCCGATGTGCCGATCAACGTGTGCGGAAACGGCATCGGTCTTTTGGGGCTCGGATCAGCCGCATGCAGCACCTCCAACTCCGGTCCCGTCGTCGGCAACTCCACAGGTAGTGGGTCAACCGGTAGCGGATCGGTAATCTCGACCGGCACCACCAATATTGTCGGAGCGGCGCCGGTGAACGTGTGCGGTAACGCCGTCGGAGTAGCCGGGGCCAGCCAAGCCGGCTGCCAGACGTCGAGCTCCGGTCCGACCACCAACACGACTAGCGGTGGAGGCTCGACCAGTCACGGATCGCTCATTTCCACTGGCACGACGAATGTCATCGCCTCGGCACCGATCAACGTTTGCGGCAACGCCGTCGGAGCAGCCGGACGCGGCGCCGCCGGCTGCGGCACCTCGAGCTCGGGCTCGTCGACGACCACCGTTACCGGGGGCGAGGTACCGGTTGTCGGTTCGCTGATCTCCACTGGGCCAACGAACGTCGTCGCCGCGGTGCCGGTCAACGTGTGCGGCAACGTCGTGTTCATCCTCGGCTTCGGCCAAGGTAACTGCACCACGTCGAGCGGAGGTCCGACCACGACCAACCTCACCAATGGACTTCTGCCTGGCGGCGACGGCTCGCTGATCTCCACCGGCGTGACGAACGTCGTCGCCGCCGCGCCAGTCAACGTGTGCGGCAACGCCGTCGGAGTAGTCGGACACAGTGCCGCCGGTTGCAGCGCGTCCAACTCAGGCTCGTCCACGTCCACGGTGACCGGGGGGGGCGTACCGGTTATCGGCTCGCTGATCTCCACTGATCCGACGAACATCATCGCCTCGGCGCCAGTCAACGTGTGCGGTAATGGCGTCGGAGTCCTCAACAGCGGCCTGCTCAACACCGGCGGATTGATAACCAGCGGACTGGGTGGGACCACCTCCGCCGGCTGCACCGTGTCGAGCCCGACCACCCCCGTCTCTCCCGGTACCCCGACCGACCCTGGTACCCCGACCGACCCTGGCACCCCGGCCAATCCCAACACCCCGGTCATCCTGACGGGAGCCCCCCAAACGAGTCCCCTGCTCGGTAGCAGCACGGGAGCCGCCAACGGCTCCTCGGGGTCAGCCCTGCTCGACCCCACCCTGGCCAGCGCGGGTACGGGCTCCTCGGCGAGCGGCTCGCTTCCGTTCACCGGCGCCAACGACCTCCAGCTCGTGGCTTTGGCCCTGGGGCTGTTGGTCCTGGGTTGGACCGTCGCATGGGTAGCTAGGACCTCGCCGGCGCGGCGCGCCTAACTCCGCTTCTGCTGGCAGCCGGATGCGCCGGCTGGATGACCAGACCTTCTCCCGNNAGAGGTCGGCAGGAGTGTAACGTCACCCTCGATTTGGCCGGAAGGGGAGGGAGTCCACGTGGAACAGCGCACTCTTGGCGATAGAGGACCGCGGGTGTCGGTGGTCGGGCTGGGGTGCAACAACTTCGG
>PMHU01000081.1 GCA_003156795.1 Acidimicrobiaceae bacterium | reverse complement strand
GAAGACCTCGTAGTCCATCGACAGACCGAAGAGGAATGCGAAGACCATCAACGGGACCCAAAACGTGACGGCGCCGGTTGCATGCACCCCGAACACCGCTTCCGAACCGTGGCCGTACTGCCAGAACAGGACCATGAAACCGAGGGTGGCCGAGAGGGTGAGCAGGTTGAGGAGCACGGCCTTGATCGGCAGGAGAATCGACCGGAAGGCGCGGGCCAGAAGAATGAAGGTCAGTACGGCGATGACCGCAAGCATGGTGGGGAAGTTCCCGTACACGGCGCGTAGGAAGTCGAGTTGATCGGCGCCGACCCCGGCGACCCCGATGACACCGGGCATGGACTTGGTCGCGGATTTGACGGCTCGCACGGGGCCGACGGACGCCGAGTTGACGGTCTCCGAACGGGGGATGACGATCACGATGCTGTGACCGTCGGAGGTCTGGCCGGGTCCGGCGGCCGTCACGACCCGTTCGACTCCGGGTACGTTGCGCAGCGCGGCAGCCACGGGCTGAGCTGATGGGGAATCGACGAGGACCTGCATAGGTGTCAGCACGCCGGTTGGGACCCCGGCGGCTTCCAACCGTTGGAGGGTCTCGTAAGCCTGGCCGGACTTGGCCAGCGACGACGACGATGCCAGCCCGATCCTGATGCCCAGGAACGAGACGAACAGCAGCCCGAGCGCCAACACGGCCACGCCCACCGCCGCGATGCGATGGCGGACGACGGCCCGGGCCCATCCGCTCCACATGCGGCTGGCTCGGTTCTCGTGGCGGATCTTGGGCCAGTCCACACGCGGGCCGATGCCACCCAGGATCGCCGGCGTCAGGGTGAGGGTGGCGAGGACGCCCGAGAGCGGAATGAGCGCCCCACCGAAGCCGATGCTGCGCATGAATGGCACGGGCAGGACTACCAATGCCAGCAAACCGATCGCCACGGTGCAGCCACTAAACAACACGGCCTTCCCTGAGGTCTCCATGGCGACCACTACCGCGTCGTGGTTGTCCCGTCCGTGGTCTCTTTCCTCCCGCCACCGGGTCACGAAGATGAGGGAGTAGTCGATGGAAACACCGAGGCCGATCAGCGCGACCAGGAACTCCACGATGAACGACACGTTCGTCAGGTATGTCAGCGGAAGCAGCAGGATGAATGTCGTCAGGATCGACGCGGCCGCCACGACCAGAGGAAGGAAGGCGAGGAACGAGGCGAAGACGAAGGCCAGGACAGCGAGCGCGCCCAGGGCCCCTAGGAAGGTCTCGGCCAGCACGCCGGGTCCGCCGCCCGACGAGCTGCCGGCGGATAGGGGATCCTCGCCGGTGGCCCCCACCACCGCCCCAGCGGGGGCGGTGCTCTTCAGCGTGGCCAGTATCTTCGAGGTAGGCAGCTTGGCGCTGGGACTGCTGAGAAAGCGGTAGTACACCAGGGCGTAGGCGGTACGGTCATCGCTGGTGCGAAACCCCGTGCTACCGGTGTTGGCCTCGTCGATCACCTGCGTCTGAGGCACTTGCTCCTGCACGGCGGCAAAGGTCTTCGCGACCTCGGGCTCGTGGGTGGCGATCGACTGTCCCGCCGGCATGGTCAGGGTGACTACGTATGGGGCGGTCTTGCCCCCGGCATGGAACTCGGCGTCGATCTTGCTGGCCGTCTCCGTCCCTGGCTGGCCCGGGAGGGAGAAATCGACAACCAACCGCTTGACCGTCTGCTGGGTTAGCGCCATCCCGGCCACGACAACGACCAGCCATCCGAGCACGACCAGCCTTCGATGGCGGAGAACGAACTCTGCGACGCGACGCATTCAGGCTCCTGAGCGATCGGGGGGGATACCAGGACTACGAGTCAGACGCTATATGCAGCCCGAACTCATCGCACCCACCCAATCGAGTAGCCGGGTCGTCTATGAGGGGGTGGGTTCCGCAAACCTGATCCGGCCCCAATTGGTGACCACGGCGACGCCAATCACACCCAGGATGACGTCGACCACAGTGATGACCCGATAGACGTGCCGCTCGCCACAGGGCCTTCCGATGATCGCATAGGTCGTCTCGGTCGGACCTCGCACAGTGTCGGCCCCCCAAGGGGCGCTGCAATCGAAGACGACGGTTTGGGTTGCCTGGCCCGCCGGCGTTGCCAGTTCGCCGTGCCACTTCCACGAAAGCAAGGCAAGAGCAACGCCAACGGCTATTAACGCCGATAGCCCGGCCAGGATAAACCAGCGGCCGCGAGGCATGGTGAAAGAGTGTACGGGACAACCCAGGCTCCGCCCGGCCACTCCGACTCGCGTCTGTTGGTAACCGTGAAAGGGATGTAAAGATCAAGGAGCCACCTGGCGGAGGCCGCACCCGGCCTTCGGCATCGACGCATCGCCTACGCTATGGCCGTGAGGAACCGCGACCTCGAGCCCGAGCAGGATCAGAAGGCCGAGCGGGTCGACGAGAGGTCGGATCGGACGAGCGCAGTCCAGGGACCGACGTTCGTGATGCGTCTACAGAAATCCGCCGGCAATCGGGCCGTCGCCGGTCTGCTGGCGGGCAGATCGACGAGGCGGCCGGTGGTGGCGCAGCGCGACACCACAGATGGGACCGAGGGGGCCGATCAGCAGGGTGGGACCCAGCCAACCGAAGGCAGCTCCGCAAGCCCGGCGCTGTGCGCCGATCCGATCATGACCGTCGATCCAAGCGGCATTGGACAGACGGTCGGCGGCGCCGGCGCCGATCAGGGGCAGGTGGCCGACGGCACCCAGCCGGTGCAAACGCTTGCGGTTCAACGCGACGGTGCCACACCCGGCCCAGGGGGCGGGGGCGGGGCCGCGGCATCGGTCCCGACGGTGTCGTGGCCCGATTTCGCCGACGCCGGCGAAGATCAAGAGTTCGCGGCGCAGTCAGCGTGGGTCTTCGGCTTTTCGGGCAGCTTCACCGTCACCAAAGACCCCCCCAACATGTGGGCCAAGCCGAGCGCCAAGAACGACACGACCAACGGACCGGCGTTGCTCCGGCACGAGCAATACCACTTCAACCTGGCGGGCGTGATGGCGAACAAAGCCACCACAGCGCAAGGCAGCCGTCCTACCAGTCAGGCCGACTTCAACAGGCTGATGGCGTCCACGAACCGGACTTCCAAGCAATACGACTCCGAGACCAACCACGGACTCAACGCCGGGCCGCAGTCGACCTGGGAGGGCAACATCGACGGAGGCAACCTGCCCTACCCGTAGCAAGGGCTCGCCACGAGCCCTAAGCCAAGGAGCCTGATGAAGCGGTTTCGTCCTCACGTCCTCATCCTCGTACTCGTGGCAGCCGCGGTGCTGCTCGTCGTTTTCAGCCACGGCATTCGAGTCCGGTTGATATGGGGTTCCTCCGGGTTTGCGGTGGGACTCGTTTGTGGAGTCCTGCTGACCATGGAGATCCACCATCGTCGCAAGCGGGCCGGGAAGTCGTGACCGGAGGAGTAGCCCTGGCGGCCGCCGCTACACCAGAACGTCGATCGAGAGTCCCTGACCGGCGAGGTCGACGCCGGCATTGTCCTCGGCGTAGCGAAAACCCTGAACGTTGAACAGGGTTACCCGGTCGGCCCCGAGAGGGAACGGGCCCCAGTGCCAGGTGCCTCTGTGCAGAACGATCGTCTCCTGGGGGCGAAGCAAGAAGGCCCGCACCTGGCCTGCGTGGGCAGGATCGGAGAAGTCGGACCCTGCGGGAGCGACAGCCAACACGGCGTCGCTGTCCAGGGACATGAGGACCTGGGTGTGGGTGTCGTGGCGATACAGCACGTCGCAGCGCAGCCCTCCCTCGATGGGCACCACCTCGTCGAGGGTGTGGCTGATGACGTTGACGTGTGCGTCGGCCCAATCGAAGGCCAGCCGGTGGCTGCCGTCGCGAGGGTCGGTATTCGGCACCGGGATCCACCCGAAGGGCTCCCACGCCGTTTCGCTGAGTCGGACCGCCTTCACCTGACTCGCCACTGCGCCCAACTCGTCCCTCCCGATGCTGATCTACGCTCGGGCCCACGTTAGACGTCCGCGCCCGGCGCGGGCTCGGAAGGGAAGAGATCATGGATGTCCGCAACGTCCGCGACAAGGCCCCCGTTGTCGAGCACAACGGGACCGTGCCCGTGTGGTGGATGGTCGAGTCCCGCGAGATGAAGGACGTGACCAACGGAGGGTTCCTCGAACTGGTCAACGAGTTCGAGGTAGCCGGCGGCGGTCACGTCGAACCCCACTCGCATCCGACCCACGAGTTCTATTACGTGATGTCAGGGCGGGGGATAATGGACATCGAGGGCGACGTCCGGGAGATCGGCCAGGGTGACCTGGTCCACATCCCGCCTGACAAAGTCCACACCCTCCGGCCCGTCTCGGACCACGCCCCCATCCACTGTTTCTGCTTCGCCGTGGGAGTCAAGGATGCCGGACCCATCAACTACACAACGCACTAGGTACACAACGCATTAGCTACACAACGCATTAGGTATACGACGCACTAGGTACACAACGCATTAGNNGCCCGGGCCCGGCCGGCGGCCAGGACGGTGTCCAGCTCATCGGCGGGTACGACGGTCACCCCATCGGCGTCGGCCACGATCCAATCCCCGCTGTCGACCCGGGCGTCACCCACCTCGATCGTGTTACCGACGGCGCCCGGGCCTTTCTTGGTGGCGCCCCGCAGGGCTACCAGGGTCGCGAACACCGGAAAGCGGTGGGCCTCGAGGGCCGAGACGTCGCGCACGCCGCCGTCGATGACCAGGCCGACCAGGCCCCTAGCCTCGGCCCCGGTGGTGAGCACCTCACCCCAGAAGCCCCGTTCGGGGATGGCGGAGGCGTCGACGACCAGGACGTGGCCTGGCGGAGCTTTGGAAACGGCCACGTGGATGGCGAGGTTGTCCGCCGGAGCGCACGCGACGGTGTAGGCGGGGGCGGCCAAACGGGCCCCGGGCCAAGCGGCCTTCAAGCGCGGAACCATCGGCCGGCCGCCCGACTCCCCGAGGGTGGCGGCACCGAGCTTCGCCAACTCGACAGCCAGGTCGTGGGCGGTATTCATGGAGACCTCCGGGTAGGCGTCGGGGGCGAATTATGGCCGGCCCACTAGGGCGCCCCGTGCGTCACGTGGCATACCGGCTGGGAGTGAAGAGGCCGACCCTTGCGGGTCGGCCTCTTTGGTAAATGGTAATGGCTTTTTGTCAACGACCGGCCCGGCTGCCAATCGCAGCATCCTGGCCGGGTCGTTGTCGTTAGCAGGCCCAGAAGTCGCCCGACGTGCTGGTAAAGCTGTTGAACGAGGCGGAACCGCCTGCGCTCGGATCGCAGCTGTTGTCCGTCAGGCCCGCCACCGAGTTGGGATCGCTCGGCCCGTACTGGTTGGTCACGGGCGAGGTCTGGAAACCGCTGAAGTCGACGACGTTGGCGGCTCCGTTCTCCGACCAGGTATTGCCCTGGAACGTGTTGGAGTACGCCGCGCCCGGCACTGAGCCTCCAAATTCGGCCGGGGCGTACGCGCCTTGCACCAGGGCACCGCCCAGGTTGTCACTCAGGGTGTTACCTGAGATGGAGTTGCCGGTGCTCGAGAATCCGGGGCTTCCGGCGCCCCCACTGCCCGAGTAGGCGCTCCCGGGGCCGCCCAGGATCAGGCCGACCTCGTTGCCTTCAGCCGTGTTGCCCAGGGTGCCCGTACCACCGATGTTGGCCCCGGTCACGCCGGTGAGGAGAATGCCTCCCTGGTGGCTCGTGGTGACGGTGTTCCCCTGGACGTTCACGGTGTTGGTCGTGCTGTCCAGTTGGATCCCTTCGCTGTATCCGTTTTCCAAGCTGGACTCACCAACATCGGTGGCTCCCGAGACGGTGTTGTTGCTTATCGTCCAAGTACCGACGGTCGGCGCTTGCAAGCCGTAGGCCGGCACGTCGCCGGCATAAATGTTGACGTCGTTGCTGGACACAGTGTTGCCGGTCACGGTGAAGGTATCGCCGTTGAGAAGCAGGATCCCGGAGGCCGAGTTCCCGGCGCCGCCACCCGAATAGGTGTTGCCCGACACCGTGTTCCCGGTGATCACTGCGCTCGACCCGAAGGCCTGGATCCCGTTTTGGGCAATTGCGTTGGTCGGTCCTTCGCCCTGTACCGTGGAGTTGGTGATGGTGCAAGTCGCGCCGTTGTCATCACAGGTGATGCCGTTCTTGTCGTAGGCGGGAGTGTCGGCGTTGAAGGTCACCGTCGAACCCGACCCCACAGTCTCGGGGAGCGTGCCGCTGACGAAAAACGCGTGCGCGCCGTCCAGGGTTGCGCTCAGGCTGAAGCCGCCCACCAGGATGGCGCCGGAGGTGTATCCGCTCGTGCTGTGGACCGGCAGGATCTGATTGGTGAAGGTACCAGACGGGATGCTGGCTTTCGTGACGGTGCCGACCGTCGGTGTCAGCAGCGACGCCTTGTTGATCGTGACCGTCGAGTTACCGTCTACGTAGATGCCCTGACCGCCCTGGCAGCCGAACAGGTCGGCGGGCAGGTCGATCCCCGTGACCGAGACCTTGGACATTGAGCCCGAAGCGCTGTGGTAGTAGACGCCCACATAATCCTGGCCGCAGCCACTGCCATCGGTGTCGAGGAACCCGATGCCATTGAGACCGCTGACGGCCAAGTTCTTGATGGACACGTTCGTGGTGCCCGGGGTCACGTCGATCACGTAGTACTGGGGGTAGGAGCTGTCGGTGTCGGTATCCGACGCCAGGCCTGAGCTCGGAGGCTGGATGATGGTGGTCGAACCGGCACCGCTGAGCTTCACGTTGCTNNCATTGGCGAACACGACTTGCTCGGTGTAGGTGCCGGCGGCGACGTGGATGGTGCCGCCCTGACCGGATGCGGCCTGCTCCGCGAGTGCGTAGGTAATCGTCTGGCAGGGCTTGGCCGCATTGGTGCAGGCTCTACCGGTATTGGTACCCGTGGTAGCCACGTACCAGTTGTTGGTCGCGGCCGACGCCGCTGGCGCTACCGCGATGATGGCGCCGGCCACCAACCCGGCCGCGACCACGGCGTGGCCCGCGTTTTTCCCCCAAATAAATCCTTTGAACATTAATTCTCTCTCCCTCTGTCGAACGACTCGAAAAACGGAATCCTTCGGCAAGTTGTATTACCGGATTTTGTCTTTCTAGCATATCCCGTGGTGCGCCATTTTCCAAAGGTCCTTTTGGGTGCAAATCTGGGGAATGGAATCGCCGCATTTACTGCTGAGATATTTGCAAAAAACAGAATAGAATTATTTCCACTGAAATCCCTGGCGACCCTGGCTCTGATGGAGTTCTTTGAACTTGTCAGCGACAGGGTCGACAAAAGGTATTAGTCGCCGTTACCGGAGGTCGTTTTTGAAATCTTGCCGATCTCGGGCCTCCGGCACGGCCGCGACTCGGTTGAGTTCGATGAGCGAGAATCGGTGAGGCGAGCCATTTCGAAAGTCGACATTTCGTGAGGAATCAGGGCACCGTCCGGCACGAGGACGGCAACGGTTGCGACCGGATCAGCTATCGGTTTAACTGTCCGACGGGGCCTACCGCCGTCTACGTGGCCAACGGGCATGTGATTGCGACTCGGGCAGGAGTGCGAACCGGAAACGGAGTGGACGATCATGGGTGGACTGCGCAGAGTCTTCGGGGCTGTTTCTTTGGCCGGGGCCACCATGGCCGGCGTCGGGGTCGCCGCCTTGGCCACCGCCCCGCCTAGTGCGGCCTTGCCGATGTGCACCGACAGCTGGCAGGGTCCGGTCTCGGGGACGACCAATTGGAACGCCGCTTCGACGAACTGGTCGACGGGATTCCCGACCAGCTCCAGCGTGGTGTGCATCAACCTGGCGGGCACCTATACCGTCCTGCTGACCGCTAGCGAGTCGATCAATACCCTCGAGCTGGGAGGCGGGGCCACCGGAACCCAGACCCTTGACACGAGCGGTAGCGCAGGCAGCGTCGTTCTGACACTCGCCGCAGCCAGCACCGTCAGCAGCAACGGGTTCCTCACGATCGATCCGACGTCGTCGGGCTACGTCCAGCTGGCCGGTGCCGGCGGCGTCACCGTCGCCTCGGGTGGCGCGCTCGCGACCTCGGGCCCGACCGGCTCGGATATCGCCTACATCCGGACTCCGGTCACCAACCAGACCGGAGGGACGGTGACCATCGGGGCGCCGACCACCAACCAGGACTCGGAGACACTGACCAGCAATTCGGGGACCTTCACGGTGGCCAGCACTGGGAACCTGGCTCTCAGCGGCAGCTCCACCTTCACCGACTCGGCCGGGACGCTCACCGTGACTGGGACCTTCAGCGAATCCACGGGGACTTTCACCCAGTCCGGCGGCACGGTGTCGGGCACGGTCGACCTCTCCGGCAGTGCCACGCTGGCTGACAGCGCCGGGACCGGTGCGTTTCTCTTCACCGGGACGGGCACGGTCACGGGGACGATCCCGGCGGGGCAGTCGGTGACCGGCAGCGGCTCCGCTGGGAGCATAACCCTCACCGTCACCGGGGTTACCGTTGACGGTACCCTGGCCGCGGCCCCGACGACGGCCGGCTACGTGATTCTCTCGAGCACTGGCACCGGGGTGACCGTCGCTTCCGGTGGCACGCTGTCGACGTCGGGCCCGACCGGCTCGGATATCGCCTACATCCGGACTCCGGTCACCAACCAGCCCGGAGGGACGGTGACCATCGGGGCGCCGACCACCGATCAGGACTCGGGCACGCTGACGACCAACAAAGGGACCTTCACGGTGGCCAGCACCGGGAACCTGGCTCTCAGCGGCAGCTCCACCTTCACCGACTCGGCCGGCACGCTCACCGTGACTGGGACCTTCAGCGAATCCACGGGGACTTTCACCCAGTCCGGCGCCACGGTGTCGGGCACGGTCGACCTCTCCGGCAATGCCACGCTGGCGGACAGCACCGGGACCGGGACGTTCGCCTTCACCACGGGCGGCACGGTCACGGGAACGATCCCGTCCGGGCAGTCGGTCACGGCCAGCGGCTCGGCTGGGAGCATGACCCTCACCGTCACCGGGGTTACCGTCGACGGCAGCTTGGGGGTGGATCCGACGTCGGCCGGCTATGTGATTCTCTCGGGCACTGGGCTGACGGTTGCGTCGGGCGGGACGCTGTCGACGTCGGGCCCGTCGGGCTCGGATATCGCCTACATCCGGACACCGGTCACCAACCAGACCGGAGGGACGGTGACCATCGGGGCGCCCAGTACCAACCAGGACCAAGGCACGGCGACCAGTAATGCGGGGACACTGACGGTGACCGACACGGGGGAGCTGACCCTGAGCGGCAGCTCCACGGTGACAAACACCGGGACACTGGACGTCACCGTCAATGGCCCGGCCGGCACCGGCGGCATCTCCGGCCCCGGGGTCACCATCACGGGGAGCACGCTCGCCGTGACCACGGTGGGCTCGCCCGCGGTGAACACGGTGTTCACCCCGATCGGCGGCCCCGTCACCGGTACCTTCGCCACGCTGTCCTTCGGCCCAGATGCCTATGCGGTTGCGTACCCTTCGGGCGCCGTGCAGCTGACCACCAAAGCGCCGTTCACTCTCTCCCCGACGGCCTTCTCCGCCAAGGAAAACATCTCGACCGGCACGGTGCAGTTGGCCAGCATCGGCAACGCCACCGCCGGGACCGGCACCTATTCGGCCACGGTGAACTGGGGTGACGGCACCGGTACGGGTCCGGCCACCGTCAACATCACCGGCAGCACCGGCACGGTCACGGGTAGCCACACCTTCACGACGCCGGGCAGCTACACGGTCACGACCACGCTGGCCAACACCGACGGGACGACCTTGGTCACAACCGAGTCCGTCACTGTCACGGGCCCGACGGTCACCGGGTTCTCGGTGACGGCGATCGCACGGGGGGCGACCATCAAGACCAAGATCACCGGAACCGGGTTTGACTCGAGTGCGGTGGTAACCGTCTCCAATGCGGGCGTCACGGTCGACAAGGTGAAATTCAAGTCGGCCACGTTGCTCAAGTTGAAGCTGACCGCTTCGGGCTCGGCCCCGCTGGGCAAGTTCAACGTCACCATCACGCAGGACGATGGAACGGTCACCGTGATCAAGGCCATACAGGTGACCGCCTGAGCCCCGCAGATCGCGGCGGGGCCCGGCCCGACCGTCGCCGACCGGCGCCACCAATTCTCACTGGAGCCGGTTCGGCGACGCGATAGGTCGGATCGTTTCGGTCCAGGGAGGTGCACAGATCGCCGTGACCAGGACTGACGTCGTCGTGATCGGAGCCGGCGTCATGGGTTCGGCGACTGCGCACTGGCTCGCCGCCAACGGAACCAAGGTGGTCCTCACCGAGCAGTACTCCCGCGGGCATCAGCGCGGGGGGTCCCACGGCGACTCGCGAATCTTCCGCTTGGCCTACCCGGACGGCGACTACATACAGCTGGCGAGACAGAGCCTGACGCTCTGGCACCACCTCGAAGAGACGTGCGGTCGTGAACTGCTCGTGCGCACCGGCGGGGTGGACCACGGGCTGGCGGCAGTCGCTGCTGTCGGCGGCGCCCTCGAACAGCACGGGGTTGGGTTCGAGGTCGTCCCCGGGCCTACGGCGATGGACCGTTGGCCCGGCATGCGCTTCGAAGGTGAGGTGGTGTTCCAGCCAGACGCGGGACGGCTACAGGCTGGCGACGTGGTCGACTCGCTCCAAGACCTGGCTGTGGGCGACGGAGCGACCGTGCTGTTCGACTGCCGGGCCGAAATAGCCCGGATCGGCGACACGAGTGTTGTCGTTACCACGGAGCGAGGCGACTTCGAAGCCGCCACGGTCATTGTGGCGGCCGGCCCGTGGGTTCCCCTTCTCGCCTCGCGCCACGTCGAACTGCCAGAGTTGCGGATCACCCACGAGGAGCCTGCGTATTTTCCGGTCCGTTCGGCGAGCGACAGCTGGCCCGTTTTCGTGCACTACGACGCGAGCGAGCGCAGCAGCTTCGCTGGGTACGGCATGGAAGTGCCCGGACGAGGGGTGAAGGTGGGCCTTCACGCCAGCGGTTCGGTCATCGACCCCGACGCGTCCGAGCGTCCGAGCAGCGGCGAGGTCCGTGAGCGCCTCGCTGGCTACGTGGCGTCGTGGCTGCCAGGACTCGAGGACCGCCCCACCGAGACCGTGAGCTGCATCTACGACTCGACTCCTGGTGAGGACTTCGTCATCGACCGACGGGGCCGGGTCGTCGTGGCGACCGGATTCTCCGGTCACGGGTTCAAGTTCGCACCTGCGGTCGGTCAGCTCGTCGGACGCCTGGCGCGGGGTGAGGTCGACTCCCCGCCCCGATTCCGCTTCCGAGGCGGCTGATCGTCCACCCGACGTCGGCTCAGATCCCGTCCCCGGCGCTACTGTCGCGCTGACATTTAACGATGGTGAGGCTGATGGGGGCTTTAGCAAAGACGTTCGGTGCCGTCGGAACTGTCGCCTTGCTGCTAGCCGGCTCCGGCTGTTCCGCCTCAGGCACGCACAAGTCGGCACCGAACGGAAGCTCGACCAGCCAGGCCCCCGGTGGTTCTGGCACCACCCCGACCAACGCGTCCACGCCTTCCACTACGACCGCCCTCACGGCCTGCACCCTTCCGTTGATTCAAGACCCCTACGACGGGTTCCACATCGGAGTGCCGAGCGGATGGGAGCTCTTCACTCTTCACGGCACCATCGTGGTCTCGAAGGATCCGTCGGCCACGGAGGAGGCCACCGTCACCCCGGTCCTGCTCACCCAAGGGCTTTCGCTCGCCGCCATCTTCTCGGCCGCGCTCGGCTCCCTGCGTGCTGAAATCGAAGGCGCCGGTGGGAAGATGACCGACGACATCACCAGCTCAGACGACGAAGCGCCCGCGGCCACGCTGAGCCTCAGTGAGGGACAGGTTTCGATGTCCGGATCGGCGCGCTTGGCCGTCGTAGCCGACAAAACGGCCCACGGGTCTGCGATAGCCGCGCTCCTCGCCAGCTGGGCTCCGACATCCAGCTTCCCGGCCCAGAGCGCCACGCTTGCCGCCATCGGGTCCTGTTACGGACCTCAGCCGGGCACGCTGTACCAGGTCAGATCCGACCAGGCCTTCACCTACGCCATCCCGGTCGGGTGGACCGTCGATTCCGAAGGCCAGGACAACATCGAAATAGCCGACGGGAACCAAGCGTCGGCTACCTACGTGCTGACCCTGCTCCCTCCGGGCACCGGTGTCGATTCCCCGCAAAGTCTCCTGTCGTACGCGTTCCAAAAGCTCGGCGTTCAGGTCGGCCGGGTTTTGGCTTCGCAGCAGCTGCCCAATCAGCCGGTCTCCAACGGGGTCACCGAAGGCCAGGAGTACGAGGAGTTCACCGGCACCCTGACGGGCGGCCAGGCCATACACGGCTTGGTCTACGTGCTGAGCGACACGGGCAGCAGCACGCCCTCCGGCGTCATCCGCATGGGCTTGGCCGCCACGGCCGAGTGGAACTCCGTCAACGGCGCCCTGACCCACATCGTCAACAGCATTCAGCACAACTTCACCCAGGACCTTCAACAGTGGGAGAACCTCAACCAGCAGGAGCAATCGTTCAATCAGCAGGTCCAGGGCTTCGACTACGCCCTCAACGGGGTAGACCTCGTTCGCGATCCGACCACGGGCGCAACCTACGAGGCCCCTTACGACACTTACTCCGCCACGGGCCCCGACGGCCCCGGCTATTACGACCAGGCGAACAACAAGTTGCAGGTAGAGACGCCCTAAAGGCTTGACCGGCCGAGCCGGACGTAGCTTGGATGGATGCCCACCCCACCCGTGATCGCGTACCGGGGCAATTTCGACTTCGACGTGTCGGCGGGCGCCCTGTGGGAGTCAATCGAGAATGCGGAGCAGTTCGAGCGATGGTGGCCGTGGCTCCAGGAGTTCAGACAGGAGGGCGAGGGCCTTCATGCCGGCACCGTGATGCACGGCGTCGTGGCACCACCGCTTCCTTACCGGATGCGCGTCGACGTAGAGCTCCTGGACTGCAGCCGCCCTACGTCGATCGACGCGGTCGTCCGCCGGGACCTCGAGGGCCGTGCGTCCGTACGTATCAGGCCGAGGGGGTCGAGCGGCTGCACGGTTGAAGCGGCGTGGTCGATCGAGATGATGCAGAGGCCGATGCGCATCGCCAGCCTCGTCGCGCATCCCCTCCTGCGCTGGGGGCACGACCGCGTCGTGGAGACGACGGTACGCAGCTTTCGCCGGCACTTGGCTGCCGCATCAGGCTCTTAGCCGAGCCGCTCGACCGCCAGGGCCGCGGCGAGGATCACGACGCCCCAGGAAAGGGCCCGGAGGGCCTGCTCGAGGGGCCGGATCAGCACCCAGCGGTCGATGGTCTGCGTGGTTCCGTCCTCCATGGTCATCGTCCCGGTCACGTCGGCGACGCGCCGCCGCACCAGTCGGGCCGGCGTGCTCAAGGCCCGCTGGGCGGAGGAGAGGGCGACCGCGGCTGCGGCCGCCAGCACCGGAGCGGTGGCCAGCGCCTGGGCCTGGGCTACATAGGCGGTGAGCACCGGGAACGCGCCCCACGACAAGGCGAACCCGACATCGGTATGGAACAACCCGCCGAACAATTCGGCGTTGTATGCGATCACCAGGACGGGTCCGACCAGCATGAATGGAATGAGTGTCCATCCGGTGCGCACCACTCCCAGCACCCCGAGAGCGAGCGCACCGCCCAGGCCCACCACGGCCACGGCGACGAGCGCAGGAGAGGGGATGGCCGTCTGAAGCGGCCGTCCGTGCAACTCGTCGAGAGCGTGGGCGGCCAGTCCGACGGCGCCGAAGAAGGCGAGCAGGGTAGCGATCAACCGGTCCGTGTGTACGTGGGGCGCGAGTGAAGCGCCGATGACCACATAAGCGAGGAACCAGGCCGTGTACGGAGGGTGCAGCAGCGTCCACCAATCGCGGACCGCTCCTCGTCCTGCCGCGTAGTAAGCGGGTCGAGGCCTGTCGTCGGCGAGGCCCCGTCCCGGCCCATCGCGATCCGGCTCGTCGGAGCGATCATCCATGGGCCGCCGCCTTGGTTCCCCACATGACCAGGCCCCCACCGAGGCTCATGGTCCTCGTCTGCACGTTCTCGATCCCCGCGTGCTGCCACGCATCGATGATCCATTCGACCGGGTAGCGCCGGTAGTGGTGGGATATGTTCGGGCCTAGAAACCTCCCGACCCGGAACCAGGCGCGGCCTCCGGTCAACAGGCCCGCGGCCGGCAGCACCAGTCGGGTGTATAGCCACCACCAGAAACGCCAAAACGGACTCGGCGGGGCCAGGAAGTCGAGGCTGGCGACGACCCCGCCCGGTTTGACGACCCGGGCCAGCTCGGCCAGCGCCGCTTGCGGGGCGTCCACGTAGCGCAGCAGATAGGTAAACATCAGCCCGTCGAACGCGGCGTCCGGGAACGGCAGGCACTCTGCCCGCCCATTGACGAGGTCCACCCGTTCGCCAAGGCCCGCTCCGGCGACGTTGCGCAGGCCCTGTTCGAGCATGTCGCGGGTCAGATCGATCCCGATCACGTGGCTACCGGAGCGTTTGACGGCCTGGATGGCCACGCCGGCGGTCCCGGACGCCACGTCGAGCACGAGAGGCGGCCCCGCGCCCACGACGCGGTCGACCATGGCCGTCCGCCAACGCTTGTTCTGACCCATCGAGAGCACTTCGGCGAGCCGGTCGTAGCGCTGCGGCAGCGGAGCGAACAGCCGCTGGGCAAATATGTTGCGGTCGCCGCCATCCATTCGCACGGTCTCCTTGTTGGTGCCAAGCTGAAGGTGAGCTGACTTCACCGTACGCCGTGAGGTCTTGGAGAGGAGCCGCGATGGGCGCAACGCCATTCGACGTGCTCGTCGTCGGGGGTGGCCCTGGAGGCAGCGTGGCCGCAACCGTCCTGGCCAGAGCTGGTGCTCGGGTCGCGCTTCTCGACAAGTCGGCCTTTCCTCGGGACAAGGCCTGCGGCGACCTGGTCGGACCTCGCGGGGTGCAGGTGCTGACCGACCTGCAGATCTCGTTGCCGCCCGGCCCAGTCGCGGGAGACATGTTCGTCCTGGGGCCGGGCGGTCGTCGGGTCCGGCTGCCATCCTTCGCGGGCCTCACCTATCCCGGCCACGCTCGCGTGATCCCGAGGGTCAGGCTCGACGCCTTCCTCTACGACGAGGCCCAGCGCAGCGGAGCCACCTCTTTTACCGGGCGAGCCGAGGAGCCACTGTTCGACGGGGGAGCGCTGGTCGGATTCCGCACCAGCGCCGGCGACGTACTGCGGGCCCGAACGGTCATCGGCGCCGATGGGGCGACGAGCAGGGTGGCCGCGGTTGCCGGCCTGGTCGATCCCGACCGAGTCCTTTGGGGGTTCGCGGTGCGAACCTACCTTCCACAATCGGTGGATCTGCCCACCATCGCCATGTGGACATTGGATCGCTGGCGCGCCCTGCCCGGCTACGGATGGATCTTCCCGGGGGAGATGGGAACGGCCAACTTGGGGCTAGGGGTAGGCACGCTATCCAGGCGGACCGGCGCAGCCGTGGCCACCAAGCTCCTGCCCGATTTCATGAACTACCTGCACTCAGAAGGGATGCTCGAAAGCCGGCCCCAGGGCCCCGCCGGTCGCGTTCTGGGCGGCTGGCTAAAGATGGGGATGGTGGGCACCACCCCTGCTGCCGGGAACGTCCTGCTGGTCGGCGACGCCGCCGGGTTGGTGAACCCGCTCCAAGGAGAGGGGATCGCTCAAGCCATGATGAGCGGTCGGGCCGCCGCCGACGCGGTGATCCGTGGACCCGGTCAGGCTGCCGTGGCCTACACCCAAGAGCTGGCGCGTGAACACCTTCCGTATCACCGGATAACGGCCGCGCTGCAGTCCAACCTGCTCGACCGGCCACGGGTCGTGGCCGGCGTGGGCCGCCTGCTCACCGCTCCAGGCCTGGGCCGCGCCGTGGCCGGGGGCTGGGCGGTGTTCTGGAACGAATTGCTCGACGGCGCTCCACCNNGGGGAGTTGGTTACCAGGCGTTCCGATGCGGCCTCTTGGCTCGATCGCGTCTACCACCGAAGCCCCGGCGCACCTGGAACTCCGCACCCGGGACCCGGGTCGGGAAGTCAGCTGGGCCAAGACGGACTCATCCCCTCGAGGAGCGACTAAGTACCCGCCAGCTCTGCCACCACCGGCGCGATCTGATCCATGGCGCCCTCGCCCTGCACGACGAAGTAGCTCGTCCCCCATCTCTCGCGCCCGGCCCGGAGCTGATCGGCCACCGCCGCAGCTTCACCTACCCACGCGTAGGGGGAGGCGTCGAGGTCTTCGGGCGAGATCGAGAAGAGCTGCGCCATCTGGTCCCGTTCGGCCCCAGCCCCCGGGCCGACCGTCGCCGCGAACACCAGGATGTTGAGCTCGAGCTGGTCGNNAGCTCACCGGCTGCGTCGCGCACCCATTGAAGCTTCTTGTCGACGGCGGCCGGAGTGGTGTCGGCGGCGGCCGAAGCGTCGATGTAACCCTTGGGCAACGTAGGATTGATGCCGACGATGTCAGCCTCACGGGCCGCGATGCCGAGCACCTTGGGAGCCCCACCCCCGACGAGTATCGGCGGTCCGGGTTGCTGCGCCGGCTTGGGCAGCCCGTCGAGATTGGTGATGCGGTAGTGGTCACCGTCGAAGGAGAACGGCCCCGCCGCCCACAGGCCCTTGTAGATCGCGATGGCCTCGAGCAGACGGGCGATTCGGACCCCGTCGCGCTCCTTGGGGATGCCGGACTCCTCATAGTCGGTGTTCATCCACCCCGCCCCGATACCGAATTCCAGCCGGCCCCCGGACAGCAGGTCGATCGTGGCCGCCTCCTTGGCGAGCACGACCGGGTGCTTGTAGTCGTTGTCCCACACCAGAGCTCCGACCCTCAACGTGCTGGTGGCGTCGGCCGCCGCCATGAGCGCTGGGACCGGAGCCAGCTGGTCTCCGAAGTGGTCGGGGAGGAAGAGAGACGAGAATCCGAGGCCCTCGGCCTTGCGTGCCAGGGCGGCCCACGCCGGACCGTCTGGAGCCGCGTTCACTTGGACGCCGAAGCGGAACTTTCTTGGATGGGCCACGGGTTCTCCTCGTCGAGGGGTGGAAACTTCAGCCCAGTGTGTAGCCGACGCCAGAGGAGGTGCGAATCAGGTCGCCTTCTGGGTCGCCGAGCTTCTGGCGTAGGCGGTGCACGTAGGCGTGCAGGTACTGGGCTTCGCGTTTGTAACCCGGTCCCCAGACTGAAGACAGGATCATCTCGTGGGTGCAGGTTCGCCCGGCATAACGAGCCAGGAATGCGAGCACGTCGAATTCCTTGGTCGTGAGATAGACCGGCTGGCCCTCGAGACGGGCCTCGTGGTGGACCAGGTCCAGCTCGAGCGGGCCGGCGCAAAGCGTGGTCTGGGCGGAATCGTCGGCACCGACGGTCCGGTGACGGAGCGCTGTGCGGATGCGGGCTTCCAGCTCGGCCATGCTGAACGGCTTGGTGACGTAGTCGTCCGCCCCGCCGTCCAACGCCGCCACCTTTCGGTCCTCGGAGCCGATGGCCGACAGCACGAGGATCGGGACCTCGCTCCACTGCCGGATCCGCCGACACACCTCGATGCCGTCGACGTCGGGCAGCCCCAGATCGAGGATGACGATGTCCGGTGAGGTGACCGCAGTTTGGGATACGCCCAGGTCACCGCTGTTCGCGGTGACGACGTCGTGGCCCCCGGCTCGGAGGGCGAGCCTGAGCGCACGTACCAGGGAAGGGTCGTCGTCGATGACCAGGACTCGAGCCACCGTCGACTACCTGCCACTGCCGTTTGACGGCGCCGCGGTGAGGGTGAACACGAAGCGGGCTCCGCCTTCGGGCGGGCCCTCGACCCAGATTCTCTCGCCGTGGGCCTCGAGGAAGGCCTTGGCTATGGCCAGCCCCAACCCTGATCGGCCGCCGGTGTCGAAGCGCACGAAGCTCCCGAAGACCGCGTCCCTTTCGGCTCGCGGTATCCCGGGACCGCAGTCGGACACTCCGATGCAAACGCGGCTGCCGTCCGACGACGCGGTGACTGAGATCGCCGTCATCGGAGGGCCGTGCCGGTCCGCGTTGTCGAGCAAGTTGACCAGAACCTGGCCGATGAGCAACGGGTCCACGTCCACTTGGGGGATCCCATCGGGCAATTCGATGTCCACCTGGCGATCGCCCAGGGCCGGGCGCAACCCGGCCACGGCGTCACCGATGAGGTCCAGCACCGACGACGGACTCCGCTCCAGCTGTAGAACGCCAGCCTGGTATCTGCTCATGTCCAGCAGGCTGGTCACCAAGCGGGTCAGCCGGTCGGTCTGAACATCTATGAGGCCGTGTAGCTCGTCGACGTCGGCCTCCGACAGCTGGACGTCGGGGTCCAGCAGGGTCGAGGATGCGACCTTCATGGTTGCCAGCGGCGTGCGCAGGTCGTGAGACACGGCGCCGATCAGATCGCGCCGTACCTGGTCGACCGCTTCGAGCAGTTCCGAGCGCAGCGCCTGATCCCGCAGCTGGGCCCGATCCAACGCCATGGCGGCGTGATTCGCGAAAGTGCGCAGGAGACTCCTGTCCGCGTCAGAGGCGGGCAGGCCCTTTAGAGCGAGTATCCCAATGGGACGCCCGACGACCGACAGGGCCACGGCGCGTAACTCTCCTGGTCCGCCCGACGCGGTGCCAACGCGGACAGGGACCCCCGACTCTGGGTCGAGCTGGTGGAGCTCGTCCGCCGACATCGGTTCGCCGGCCGACGCCACCACCTCCAGCTGATCGTCCGACGGCAGAAGGACGGCGACTCCAGCCACCTCGAAAACGGACCTCACCGCGTTGACCACCGTCTCGAGGAGCTCGCCGACCGAGCGATCTTCTACCAGAAGCTCGGACAGGTCGAACAGCCGCTGGGTCTCGAGCGCCCGGCGTTGAGCTTCGGAACGCGCCACCTGAAGGCGCGCCACAACCTGGGCCACCAGCAACATCACCAGCACGTAAACGCCGAGCGCGACCCAATTCTCGGCGGCCCCGACGGTCAAGGTGTAATAGGGCGGAATGAAAACAAAGTCGTAGACGAGGAACCCGGCCGCCACGCTGGCTACGCCACCCGTGTACCCACCGACGATCACGCCGGCCACCACCGGCAGGACCAGCACCAGGCCCGTGGTTGCAATGCTCAGGTGAGAGCGCACCGGGATCATGGCGGCGCCGACCGAGAGGGCGCTGGCGACGCCGACTGCGGAACCGATCACACCCCGTCTCATCCCTCCATTCTCCCACCGCCGGCTGACATCGCAGCCGGCCAGGCGTCACATGGCGGCCGCATCCTGTGGAACCCTATGTACCGAATGAAGCCTCCTGTCTTCTCACGTGGTGAAAAAGAGTGACCACCTCGCCGCCGACTACCCCTCCACCGCACGAGGGAGGCGTGGGAGGCGGGGGTCCAGCCGCACCTACCGATCGGGCTGGTATCGCCTCCGACACGACCGATGTGGTGGCGCCGGCCGGCCACTTCCGCGTCTACCTGGGTGCAGCCGCAGGGGTGGGCAAGACCTACGCCATGCTCAGCGAAGCGTTGCGGCGCAAGCAGCGTGGCACCGACGTGGTCATCGGATTCGTCGAATCCCATGGGCGGCTCCACACCCAGGAGATGACCGAAGGCCTGGACGTCATGCCGCGGCAATCGGTCGACTACCGCGGTACCCACTTCGAGGAGATGGATCTGCCTGCGGTCCTGGCTCGGCATCCGAAGGTCGCACTCGTCGATGAGCTGGCTCACACCAACGTCCCGGGATCTGGTCGTAACGAGAAGCGATGGCAGGACGTCCTCGAACTGCTCGATGCCGGCATCGACGTGATCACCACCGTGAACATCCAGCACTTGGAAAGCATCGCTGACGCCGTAGAGCAGATCACTGGTGTGCGGATTCGCGAGCGCGTTCCCGACTGGGTGTTGCGCAAGGCCGACCAGATCGAGCTGGTCGACTCCTCGCCCGAGCAGCTGCGCCGCCGGATGCTGCACGGCAACATCTACCCGCCTGAAAAGGTACCGCAGGCGTTAAACAACTTCTTCCGCCACGACAACCTGATCGCCTTGCGGGAGCTGGCCCTGCGTTTTCTTGCCGACGAGACGGAAGAGGAGCTGCTCGAGCACTTGCAGAGACGGCACACCGAAGTCCTGTGGGAGACGAGCGAACGCATCCTGGTCGCGGTCACTCGGGCTCCGGGAACCGACGCAATCGTGCGTCGGGCGGCCCGCATGGCGTCGCGGATCAAAGCCGACCTGCACGCGATCCACGTCGTCACCGGCGAGTCCACCAAGGCGGACGACCAGCTGTTGACCCTTCGTCAGGTGGCGTCCGACGTCGGTGCAGACTGGACCGAAGTGCAGGCCGACGATCCGGTCAAGGCCATCATCGACTTCGCCCGCAGCACCCAGATCACCCAGATCGTTCTCGGCTCGAGCGCCCGAGGCCGGTGGCAGGAGCTGCTCGGCGGTGGGTCCATCGTTCGCCGGGTCACCCAGTTGGCTTCGTCCGCCGGCATCGACGTGCACATCATCGCCCGCCGGGACGCCAGCGCCGCGCTCGACGCCCCCTCTGACGACGGCGACCATTGACGGCGGCGGGGGCGCCGTGTTCGATCTTGCATCGGTTGCACGATTTGTGTCGCCTGGCGCCACTTTTCGAACACGCGAAGCAAGATTGAACACGCGCCGAACCGCTTTGAGCCCCTACCTCCGGCCCCGACCCACCGCAGGCCCGGGCCCGCCGGGCCCGGGTACCCGCAGGCGGTCCTCCGGCGGCTCGGGCTACCTTCGTGATACCTGGCCCTGGAGGGTGAAATGCGCACCGAGATTTGCGATCTGCTGGAAATCGAGTTCCCGATCTTCGCCTTCAGCCACTGCCGGGACGTGGTCGCCGCCGTAAGCAAGGCTGGCGGCATGGGCGTTCTCGGCGCGGTGGCCTACTCTCCAGAGCACCTCGAAGTGGCCCTGACCTGGCTGGACGAGCACGTCGGTGACCGCCCTTACGGCGTCGATGTCATCGTTCCCGCCAAGTATGTCGGCGACGACGCGGGCGGGATGACTGCTCGGCAGGCCGTTGACCTCATCCCACCGGAGCACCGCCAGTTCGTCGACGACCTGCTCGATCGCTACGGGGTCGCCCCCCTCCCCGAACAAGACCCACGCGATGGTGATCGGCTGATGCCATTCTCGAGTCAGAGCGCCCACGAGTTGCTCGACGTGGTCTGGAACCATCCGAAGGTGCGGCTCATCGCCAATGCGCTCGGGCCGGCGCCCGACTACCTGGTGGATGAGGCCCACGCCCGGAACCTGGTCGTGGCCGGGCTGGTCGGCAAGGTCGTGCACGCACGGCGGCAAAAGGACGCCGGGGTAGACGTGATCGTCGCCCAAGGTTCGGAAGCGGGCGGCCACACTGGTGAGATCGGCACCATGGTCCTCATCCCGCAGGTCGTGGATGCCGTGGCTCCGGTGCCCGTGCTGGCCGCCGGAGGCATCGCGGACGGCAGGCAGGTCGCGGCAGCGCTGGCTTTGGGGGCCCAGGGAGTCTGGTGCGGATCGGTGTGGTTGACCACCGAGGAAGCCGAGACCCACCCGGTCGTCAAAGCCAAATTCCTTGCCGCCACCTCGGCTGACACGGTTAGGTCGCGATCCAAGACGGGTAAGCCGGCCCGCCAGCTCCGATCCGCTTGGACCGAGGAGTGGGACCGCCCAGACACGCCCGATCCGCTGCCGATGCCCCTCCAGTCCGCGCTCGTCGCAGAGGCCGAGTTGAGGATCTCCCGGAGAGCGGCCTCCAACGACGGGGCCCGCCAGCTCATCAACTACTTCGTCGGTGAGGCCGTCGGCCAGATGAACCAGAGCAAGCCGGCTGCCACAGTGGTCATGGACTTCGTGGACTCTTACATCGAGGCCGCTACCCGCCTCGGATCGACGGTCGCCTCAACCACTGCATGAACGCAAATCACCTGGTTTCCCAATACGGGTATTGGGCTGTGTTCGTGCTCGTGGGGGCCGAAAGCCTCGGGGTACCGCTTCCAGGTGAGACCGTCCTGATCGCGGCCGGCACTTACGCCGGCCATACCCACCACCTGTCGGTGTGGCTCATCTTCGCGGCCGCTGCTTCCGCTGGGATTATCGGCAACAACATCGGCTATTTGGTAGGGATCAAAGGCGGCTACCCGCTGCTTCGGCGTTACGGCCACTACCTCCACATCAGCGACTCCGACATCAAGGTTGGGCGCTACGTCTTCGACAACCACGGCGGGAGCGTCGTCTTCTTCGGCCGCTTCGTCGCCATTCTGCGCACGTACGCAGCCTTTCTCGCCGGCACCAATCGAATGCCTTGGCGGGAGTTCCTCCCGTTCAACGCGGCGGGCGGGATCGTGTGGGCGGCCATCTTCTCCTTCGGTTCCTACTCTTTCGGCAACACCCTGCGCCACGCCTCGGGGACGATCAACTTGATCCTCGGGGCCGTCGCCGTGGTCGCCATCGTGGTCGCCATCGTCATCATCCGGCGCCAAAGCAAACGGCTCGAAGCTCGGGCCGAGGCCGCCTACCCGGGTCCCCTGCCAGACTGAGGATCCATCGCTCGAGGAGGGACTTCCTACATGCAAGCTCATTCGAAAGACGAGGTCCGACACCGGCAGATCGAGACCAACGGGATAGGCCTCCACGTCGCCGAGCAGGGCGACGGCCCGCCCGTGATCTTCTGTCACGGCTTCCCGCACGTGGGATACGTGTGGCACCACCAACTGCCTGCCGTGGCCGCCGCTGGCTTCCGGGCCGTCGCCCCGGACATGCGCGGATACGGGCGCAGCTCCGCCCCGGTCGGTCCCGCGGCCTACACCAATTTGGAGGCCGTCGCCGACCTGATGGGCCTGCTCGATGACCTCGGGGAGGAGAAGGCGGTCTTCGTGGGCCTCGACTTCGGAGCCGCTCTCGTGTGGGAGTTGGCCCTGAGGGAACCCGAGCGGATCCGTGCGGTCATCGTCTGCAACAACCCGTTCGTCGGGCGCGGTCGTCGCCGGCCGAGCGAGATGTGGGCCAGGATGGCGGAGAGCCACTTCCTGCATCTGCACTACTTCCAGACGCCGGGGCCGGCGGACGACGAGCTCAATGCCAATCCAAGACGGTTTCTTTCGAGCATCTACCACGCCTTGAGCGGCGCCTTTCACTACCTCGATATCTGGCAGGTCGAATCAGCGGGAAACAGTTACCTCGAAGTGCTGCCCAAGGCTCCACCCCACCCGTGGTCCTGGATGAGCAACCAGGAGTTCGAAGTGTTCGTGTCTGAGTTCAGCCGCACCGGGTTCACGGGCGGGCTCAACTGGTACCGGGCGCTGGACCTCAACTGGGAGCTGACCGAGCAATTCGCCGGGGCCACGGTGGACGTCCCTGCATTTTTCATGTACGGGGAGCGCGACTGCGACATGGAGGGCTTCAGCGGCATGGACCCGCTGGGGATGATGAAAGAACGGGTACCGGACCTCCGAGAGGTAGCCATGATCCCCGAAGCCGGTCACTTGATCCAGATGGAGAAACCGGCCGAGGTCAACGCCCTCATCACGCGTTTTCTGAAGTCTCTTTGATCAACCGAGCAAAGCCGCGATCGGCGAGAGCGCCACGCGCTTCGTCTACCCCTTGCACACGCACGGCGTCGAATCCGAGGGCGACGGCCTGTTCCACGTTGATGGCGTTGTCGTCGAGGAAGAAGATGTTGGTCGGGTCGACGCCGAGCTCGGAGGCGACGTGGTCGAAGATCTCCGGGTCCGGCTTCACCAGACCGAGCTGATACGACAGAAACGTGACGTCGAACATCCCGGCCAGGCCCCATTCCGCTTGGTCGGTCCAATGGATGCTGTTGGTGTTGCTGAGGCACCCCACCATCGCTTGGCGTCGAACGGTGGCCACCAGGTCGACGGCGCCTTCGTGTAGGCCGTCCGGCCAGTTCCGGAAGCTCTCGAGGAATTCGGCCGCCGTGACGGGCAGGTCCCAGTCGGCGACCACGCCGGACGCGAACTCGGGCCCGGCGCACTGGCCCCGCTCGAAGCGGCGCACCCACTCACAGCTGAGCCATCGCCGCCAGACCTCGGCCTCATCGTCGATTCCGGCCAGCTCCTGCATGGCCGATACCCCGGCCAGGCGGATCAGGACCCCGCCGAGGTCGAAGAGGACGACTTGTGGTCTGGTTCCCGCCATGCCCGTAGAGCATGTCACGGAGTCGGCTAGGGGCTGGGCACCCAGCTCCCGTGGAATCCGTGGGGCACCCTCGCCGGCAGGCTGGCCGATGCCACGGTTTCCAACGTAACCGCGTCGACGATCGTCAACTCGCTTCGGTCCGCCTCGCGGTCGTATACGAAGCCCATCAGGACGCCGTCGTCTTCGGCCGATCCGCCGTCGTTGGGAATGAACACGAACTCGTCGAGTTCGTAGCGATCCCCAAAGGAGCGGACGTTGGTGCTGCCGGCGGCCAGGTCGTAACGGATCAGATCCTGGAAGGCGGGCGCGATGCCTGCGTCATCAGGATTCACGCCGACGGAGTACCCGAAGCGGTGGCGCCGGCCGATCAGGCGCTCGTCCATCCGCGGGAACTCGTGGCCGCGGTCATCGAGTCGCTCCTCGATGACCTTCCCCGCCCTGAGGTCGACGGTCCAGCGTTCCAAAGTGGGGTGCCCCTCGCTCGGGCCTCGGTGCTCGGTGGCGAACGTCTTCGGGTGTCGGGTCACGTCAAGTACGACGCCGCCATCGACGTCATAGCCGTTGAGGGGGTGGTACACGTAGCACGGCTCCACGTCGACCCATCTCACGTCGTCGGCCCCACCGTGGCGCGGCATCACGCCGATCCGGGACCGGTAGTCGGGATCCCAGGAGTATGGGAACACGCCTGATGCGGCGTGCTTCGAGACGGCCTTGGCCACCCTCTCGGGTACCGGCCGCCGCCCCACGGCCAGGTTGGTAAGGAACGCCCCTGGACGGGCCAGGACGGCCGGCATGCTCGACGTGGCCTTGCGGGCGTCGAAGGTGACCGGGAGGTCGTAGATGATCACGTTGTGCTCGGTCAGGGTGAAGGCGTGCATCATGGGGCTGCCGCCGACTTCGATGTCCACCGTGCGCCGGACCCGGCCGGCTGCGTCGATGACCGAGTACTGCACCTTGTTGCCCCACCCCCAGTAGTAGGAGACGGCGTGAAGCTCTCCCGTCTCGGGGTCGCGCAAGGGGTGGGCGGTGTAGCCGCCGGACAAGGTGCCATCGAAGTCACAAGGTCCGATGGTGTCGAGCTCGTCGTCGAGCTCGTAGGGCCGCGAGCCCCCTTCCACGATGGCGAAGGTCCGGCCGGCGTGGCCGACCACGTGGGTATTGGCGGAGAAGTCGAAGTCGGCGTGGATGCGGCCGGGGCGGGTCGGCTCGCCCAGCGCGGCGGCAACGTTCGCCGATCGCACGAACCGGTTGCGGTACCACTCGACGCGGCCGTCACGAATCCGTAGCCCGTGCACCATGCCGTCCCCGAGGAACCAGTGGTAAGTCGCCGGATCCGGGTCACCGAGCGGGTTGGGTCCGTTGCGAAGGTACCGGCCGTCCAGGTGTTCCGGGATCGAGCCGGTGACGGGTACTTCGAGCACCGTCAGTTCGTCGCGGACCGGACCGAAGTTGCCTTCCAAGTACGGGTTGGTGGTGGTCATCGATGTCATGGGCGCTCCTCGTCGAGGACTCAGGCGATATATAGCATCGCTATGCCTTATCTATAGCACTGCTATGCCATACTGTCAATGGTGAGCCCGCGAGTCGCCGACCCCGCCATCCGAGCTGCCCTGATCCAAGCGGCGGCGAGCATCACGGCCGACGAAGGGCGCCACGCCCTCACCCTGCGCAGGTTGGCGAGGGAGGTGGGGACCTCGACCATGGCGATATACACCCACTTCGGCAGCATGGACGACTTGCGCCGCGAAGTCCGGCGGGCGGGCTTCGCCAACTTGAGCTCCTACCTGGGGTCGGTGCGGCGGACGCGCGACCCGGTGGCGGACCTGGGGCTCCTGGGTTGGGCCTACTACATGAGCGCCACGGGTGAGCCGAACCTGTATCGGGCCATGTTCCTCGACGGCCCGGTGGACGCCGAGGACTTCGGCGCCGGGATCGAGACGTTCGAACAGCTCGTGGCCGCGGTGCGCCGGTGCGTCGACGCCGGACGGTTTTCGCCGGCCGACCCAGTCCATCTGGCCACGGAATTCTGGTCGGCCACCCATGGATTGATAAGCCTGCAGTTCGCCAACCTTCTCCCCGCCGGCGAGGCCGTCGACCGGCTGGCCTCGGTGTCGATGAGCTTGTACTTGGGCTACGGCGACGAGGCCAACGCAGCCAGGCGGTCGATGGCCCTGACGGGAAAGCGGGCGGCCGCCTTTTCGCTCGAGCAAGCCAGCTGAACCCGGAACGCCCGAACGGGTTCTCGCGGGAAAAGGGCCGACTGAGAGCCCGCTGAGAGGCGAGCGGCGAATCCGGCGCCGCCAGTCCCGGTCGTGGTAGTACGGGGGGTATGTCGCGGCCCGCCGACCCTCGCCAAGTCGACGTCGACGGCCACGCCACCGAGATAGCCGAGCGGGGTTGGACCGTCATCGAAGACGCCATCGAACCGGACCTCATCGAGGCCCTGACCGTTGAGCTCGCCCGGCTGGAGCGCGAGCTCGACGTGCAGCCGGCCGACAACTCCTTCGAGGGTCACAAGACGTTGCGGGTGTACAACCTCCTCGCCCGCGGGCAAGTCTGGTGGCAGGTTCCGGTGTACTCGTCTGTCCTGCCCGTGGTGGAGCGGGTACTGGATCCCGGTTGCCTCGTATCGTCGCTGTCGTCGATCAACATCGGGCCGGGTGAGGTCGCGCAGCCCATCCACGCTGACGACCAGCTGATCCCGATCCCCAAGCCCCACCCGCCGACCGTGTGCAACACCATGTGGGCTCTAACAGATTTCACCGAAGCAAACGGGGCCACCCGGGTCATCTCGGGCACCCACCTGGCAGACCACTCGCCGAACTACGGTCAGCCTTACGAATCCGAGCCGGCGCTCATGAAAAAGGGGAGCGTCCTGGTCTGGCACGGCAGCCTCTGGCACGGCGGAGGTGCCAATGGCACTGATAGACGGCGGGTGGGAATCGCCATGAACTACTGCGCCGGCTACATCCGCCAGCAGGAAAATCAACAGCTCGGGATCCCGCCTGCCCTGGTGGCCCGCATGCCCGAGCGACTGAAGGAACTCGTCGGCTATGGCATCTACAACGGTCTCATAGGGCACGTCGACAAGCAGCTCCCCGCCAACCTGCTCGCCCGATCGGAGGGGCCGGAAGGGGCCGCGGCCATGGTCTGGGACGTCGTCGGCTAAAGCGTGGAGGTAGGCGAACCGGTCGTCGGCGACCAGGTCGAGGGGGCGCGAGGGCGCCGGTTCCCGGCCCTGGACCCCGAACCGCCGCCTCGCTCGTGGCGGTGGAAAGGTTTCGTCACGCTCGCGGTAGTGGCGGTCGCGGCCCTCGTTTCCGTCTTCACCCTACTGATCGTCGGCTCCGGATCCAGGTCGCATCCGCCGCTCGTCACGAGCGACGTCGTCGCGACCGGCGCCGTCGTGTACGTGAGCCCGACTGGAGCCGTCGTCGAAAGCAAGCCTGATGGCTCCGACCCTTCTCCTCGACCGTCACTGGGCGATCTTCATCGGTACCCATACGCGAGCAGGTCTCCGGACGGCCGGTTTCTGATCGCGGGAAGCGGGACGGTGATGTCGATTCACGGAACCAACCTGGCGATCGTCCGCACGAAGTTGAGATTGGGCCAGGCCTTCCAAATCGGCTTCCCGGACGCCTTTTCCGACCACGACCAAGCGGTCGTGGTCCAGCAGGCCGTCACCCCCGGGAGCTCTTCATCGTCGTCGCCGTCGTGGACCGTTCCGCTGGCCACGGGCGTGCCCGTCTCTCTCGGTCGGGCTGACGGCGTGGCCGGCGACCCGCAGCAATTGGGAGCCTTCGTATCCGTGGCACAGCCCGGCACAAAGGAGAACGGCTCGGACACGAACCCTCCGCCTGACGTCGAAGTCCAGCTGCGAGATGTCGGAAAGCCGGTCGTGACGCTCGCCACCGCGGCGGCCCTCAATGCCGATCTGCACGAGAGCGTGAGCACCCCAGTGTCTCTGTTCCCTTACCCGAGCCCGGATGGCGACGAGGTCGTCGTCGCCGTGGTCGCCGTCAACAACAGCGGTACCGCCGGGCTGGTCGTGCTTGATCGGACCGGTCAGCCGGTAGACGAGACCGTGGCCAACGTGGGAGCGAACCAAGGCATCGAGCCTACGTGGTCGCCCAACGGCGCCTCCCTGACGTATGTCGATTCCGGCGATTCGGGTCTGGATCTCAACTTCTGGACTCCAACCGGATCTGCGTCGTCGCGGTTGATCCCGTTTTCGCTCCAGTTCGCCGGATCCTGCTTGTGGTCGCCCGACGGGGAGTGGGTCCTTTGCGAGGCGGGCACCGGCCAGGGGGAGCTGTGGACCCTCGCTCAGGTAAATGGTCCGGCCTTTGCCAGCTTCCCGGCTCCCGGGGAGCTCCTTGCTTGGATCGGCAAATGAGAGGAGTCGGCTCGCTGTCCTCCCTCGGTCGAGGGGTGAGATCCCGGGCCGGGGCCAACGCCATGATCCTCGTGATGGCCGTGGTCGCCGTCGCCTCTGCCGTGGCCGGGCCCACCTACTACGCGGCTGCGCGTCTTTCGATCCTGCGCGATAACTTCATCTCCGCCCCCGTTGTGGCACGGGGCTTTGAGGCCACCCAGTACGGGCAGCTGTCCGGCACACTGCAAGCGCTGCAGTCGGAGATCGCGGGCGCCGCACCGGGGCTGGGCCGGTTGTCCGATCAGCCGACTGAGGCGATCGAGGCGACCGTGATCGATCCCGACACCAATTCGGGGACGACCCTCGTCTGGCGCTCCAATGTGTGCGCTCATCTCCGAATCCAGGGCGGTTGCCCCACCGCCAAGGACCAGATCATCATTAGCCAGTCCTTTGCGTCGACGACCGGGCTGCGCATTGGAGAGAATATCGATCTGCCGAGCTGGTCTCCCATGACCGTAGTTGGGATCTACGCCGTGCCATCGGGCTCCGACGACTACTGGTTCGATCGAGCCTCGACCTACTTCCCTTACGAAGATTCACAATCGGGTGGCTCTCGCAGCTCGGCCGTCCTCACCGAGGACGCCCTTTTCTCTACCGAAGCCACCATGACGACCGCCCCTCTGGCGTCCCAGGGGGAAGTTGTGATCGACGACCTTCTTGACGTCCCCAACTTTCGCACCAGCGATCTGGCCTCCCTGTCACGACAAATCGTGGGCTTGTCGGATAGCGACGAACTCTCCGGCGCCCAAGCCGTCATCACCAGCACCATCCCCCAGACGGTCTCCTCAGTCCAGACGGCCTGGTCCGCCCTCGCCATCCCCGTCCTTCTGATCACCCTGCAACTGCTCGGCCTGGCGTGGCTGCTTCTGTTTCTCGTCGTGTCCGAGGCGGTCCGGGCTCGAGGACCGGAAGTTGCCCTGGCGAAGCTGCGCGGTCAGGGCCGGATCCGGACGACGGCCTTCGGCCTGTCCGAACCGGTGGCTGTCATCGTGGCGTCGTTGCCGTTGGGCGCCCTTGCCGGCTGGAGCGCAACCTGGTTGCTGGGGCGATCCTTGTTGCGGGCGGGCACCCCGGTCGGGCTGCCCGCTATCTCGTGGGCGGTGGCCGCGGCGNNGCCGGGGGGCTGGCGTCCGTAGTCCTCGCGTCCTGGAAGACGCTACGGCGACCGGTGGTAGAGCAGTGGCGGAGGGCCAGTACCGCTGGCAACGATCGCACTTGGGTTCTCGACTCGATCCTGCTGACCGGCGCCGTCGCTGGGTTGGCCGAGTTGCTGGCGACGGGCAAAGTGTCCTCCGCCCACCGCAGCGCGCTCAGCCTCCTCGTTCCCGGGCTCCTGGGAGTGGCCGTGGCCGTGGTCGCTTCCCGGGTGTTGCCGGTCGCTTGTCGAGCCGTCATTCGAGGGTCTCGCGGCACCGGACTCGCCGCCTTCCTGGCCTTGAGGCAAGTGGCGCGGCGGCCGGGCGGTTCACGCACGACCATCATGCTGGCGACGTCCTTCGCGCTGGCGACCTTTTCCTTGTCGGGTTGGGCTCTCGACCGGGCCAACTTCCGGACCGTCGCCAACTCCCAGGTCGGCGCCTCCACCGTCCTGAGCGTGGTCGCTCCGACCGGCACCGACCTCGGAACCCTGGTTGCCAAAGCCGACCCGACGGGTCGCCAGGCAGCCGCCGTCGAGGAGTATTCGAGCAACGGCGTGGTGACCATCGCGGTCGATCCTCAGCCTTGGAGCCGGGTCATCGATTGGCGGACCGCGGTTGGGCCGGGGAGCAGGGAGACCCTTCAGCAGGCGGTGGCTGCCCTCGATCCGCCCGAGCCGCCTCCCTTGGTGTTGGACGGCGACACCGTCCAGTTAGACCTGGCCGTCAAGTCTCTGTCCCCGCCGGGCTCGACGCTCTCGCTCGACGTTTTGGCGACCGGTGCCACTGCTCCGACGCCGGTATCGCTCGGGGTCCTGCCGAAGACGGGGCCCGTCTCGCTGCGTGGCTCCCTGCCCGGCTGCCCCTGCATCGTCGAGGATCTGTCCGTCGTGCCGCCTCCGACCGCGTTCGCGGCGGCAGCCCCGATCGGCAGCATCGATTTTCGCGCCATGGAAGTTCACGGCTCGGGCGGTTGGCGGACCGTCGACTCCCGCTTCTCCAGCTCGACGGCGTGGATTTCGCCGGGCGACCAGCCCACCTCTAACATGGTCACGGCCGGGTCGGCGGGTTTGGCTTGGACGTTCGACTCTCAGCTCGACGGTGAGGCCGTCCTGAGCGTGGTCGACCGACCCTCGCCGGTCCCAGCATTCGCTTCGGTGGCAGTCGCCCCAAAGGGTCCGTACTCGGCCACCGGTCTCGACGGGACCTCGTTGCCGGTGGACGTCAAGGCGACCCTCGCAGCCGTGCCCGGCGCACCCGCTGACGGTGTAGTCGTCGACCGTCGATTCGCGGAGCTGGCCAGCACCGGCGATCTGGTGCTGGCGCAGCAGCAAGTGTGGCTGGCGCCCGGCGCCGCGTCACGAGTCGTTCCCAAGCTCGAAGCCGAGGGGGTGAAAGTGACCGCAATAGAGACTCAGTCGGGCTACACCAAGACCCTCACCCGCCAGGGCCCTGGTCTGGCTGGAGTGCTGTTCCTCGGCGAAGCAGGGATCGCGTCCGTCCTGGCCGCGGGCGGGGCGATCCTGGGGCTGTACCTGACTTCGAGGCGGCGCCGCTACGAGCTGGCCGCGCTGGAAGCGACCGGTGTCAGCCGCCGGAGCATCTTGAGCGCCATCGCCTCCGAACAGCTGATCGTCCTCCTGTTCGGCGTCCTGGTCGGCATAGGCACCGGGATGGTGGCCACCGTCATCGCGCTGCGCGACGTGCCTCAGTTCTTGACCCAGCCCGCCGCGCCGACACTGGCGACGTTCCCGCCCCTGGCCCCGCTGGTCGGCGTCCTCGCCGCCGCGGCGTTAGTGGTACTCGCAGCTACCTTGGCAGCCAGCGTGGTCCTGGCCCGGAGCGTCCGCTTGGACCAGCTCCGGGAGGCGCCGGCATGAGCGAAGCGGTGGCACCCACAGGGGCGGCCGCGACAGCGGTTCGCTGCGACGCCCTCGTGCACGTATACGGCGTTGTCGGTCAGGAGGTCACCGCCCTGCGTGGGGTGGACCTCGAAGTGGGCAGTGGCGAGATGGTCGCCCTGCTCGGGCCGTCGGGCGCCGGCAAGTCCACGTTGTTGTGGATCCTCGCCGGTCTCATGCGCCCCACCGCCGGTCTGGTCGAGGTGTACGGCCGGAACCTGCGCAACATCTCGGCCGCCGAAGCGACAGACATTCGACTCCGCGAGGTCGGCATCGTCATGCAGAATCCGGCCCGCAACCTGCTTTCGCATGAAACGGCAATCGGCAACGTCATGTTCGCTCAGCGACCGACCCGCCGCCGTTACCGGACCAAGCGGACCCGCGCCCTCGACCTGCTCGAAGCCGTCGGGCTTCGATCGGTTGGCACCCGGCCCGCTGGACGGTTGTCGGGCGGGGAGCAACAGCGTCTCGCGGTCGCGGTGGCACTGGCCAACGGACCTCGCCTCCTGCTCGCCGACGAGCCCACCAGCCAGCTCGACCGGGCCTCGGCCGACGCGGTCGTGGACCTGATCCGGGCCGCCAACGCGGACTTGGGCACGACCGTCGTGGCCGTCACCCACGATCCCGAAGTCGGGGCCGCTCTCGGGCGGACCGTAACCATCCGCGACGGGCGGGTCGGAGGCGAGGGCCGCGGCGGTCAGGAATACATCGTCGTGGGCCGCGACGGTTCTGTCCAGCTGCGCGACGACCTGCTCGAAGTGTTGCCCCCAGGTTCGCTGGCCCAGGCCCGGCGAACGTCGGAGGGCATCGAGTTGCGACCGGTTCCTACCGACGGCGAGGAGACTCCCGGGACCGGGAGCGACATATGACCGCCATCCTCGAAGCTCGCAACCTCGGCTGTGCGATCGACGGTCGGATCATTTTCACGGGCGTCGAGTTGAACCTTCAGGCCGGTGAGCGTCTGGCCGTCACCGGGCCCTCGGGGTCGGGCAAGTCCAGCTTGCTCGCCCTGCTGTCCGGTCTGGCCCGTCCCGCCGAGGGAGAAGTGCTCCTGGATGGAACGCCGGTAGGTGGCGTCGCCAACCCGGACCAGGGCGTGGCCATGATCTTGCAGGGCTACGGCCTCGTATCCTTGCTGACTGCGTCGGAGAACGTAGAAGTGGCGCTGCTCGCGGCCGGACGACCCCGCCGCGCCGCGACCGAGGCCGCCAACGAAGCGCTGGAGCAGCTCGGGCTGGCAGCCCACGGCCACCAGCTGGCCGAGGAGCTCTCCGGCGGCCAGCAGCAGCGCGTCGCCATCGCACGCGCCCTGGCTCTTCAACCGCGGCTCCTCATAGCCGACGAGCCCACCGCCGAGCTTGACCCCGCGTCGCGAGCCCTCGCCCTTTCCAGGCTGCTCGATATCACCGGCCGGGGCGCCTTGCTGGTGCTGGCCACCCACGACTTGGAGGTGGCCGAAAGCTGCGACCGGGTGCTCGAGTTGCGTTCTGGGCGTGGTCATTCGGGGTAGTTTTAAGGCATGGCACCGGCCGCAACGACGCCAACCACGCCGCGCCACACGACCGAGTGGGCCGAGTATCGACGTCGAGTCGACCGGCTCCGGGCCCAATACGAGGCCATCCCCCCCGGAGAAGGGATAAGGCTGGCCAAGAAGACGTCGAACTTGTTCCGGCCCAGGGCCAAGTCGATGACTCCGGGCCTCGACGTCAGGGCTTTCGACGGTGTCATAGAAGTGGACGCGGAGGCGCGGACCGCGGACGTGCAGGGCATGACCACTTACGAGCACCTGGTCGAAGTCACGTTGCGTCATGGCCTGATGCCTCTCGTGGTGCCCGAGCTCAAGACCATCACCCTCGGCGGCGCTATCACCGGACTCGGAATCGAGAGCTCGTCTTTTCGCAACGGCATGCCGCACGAGTCCATGATCGAGATGGACGTCCTGACCGGCGACGGCGAAGTCGTCACCGCCCGGCGGGACAACGAGCACAGTGACCTGTTCTTCGGCTTCCCCAACTCCTACGGCACGCTCGGCTACGCCCTCCGGGTCAGAATCGAGCTTGAGGACGTCCGGCCCGTCGTCCACGTGCGCCACCTGCGCTTCCACGACTTCAAGGACCTGACCGAGACCCTGCGCCAGGTCTGCGACCGCGGCGAGTACCAAGGCGACGAAATCCAGTTCGTCGACGGGTGCGTCTTTGCCCCGAACGAGTGCTACCTCACCCTGGGCGCATGGTCCGACTCGACCCGCCAGACCAGCGACTACACCTGGAACGACATCTACTACCGGTCCATCCAGGACCGGCGCGAGGACTGGCTCACGGTCCGGGATTACCTGTGGCGATGGGACACCGACTGGTTCTGGTGCTCGCGGGCCTTCATGGCCCAGAAGCCGTGGGTGCGCCGGCTGGCCGGTCGTCGTCTCCTTCGAAGCGACGTGTACTGGAAGATCATGGCCTTCGAGGAGCGCCACCATTTTATGGCGCGCATCGATCGTCGTCGCGGTCGGCCCGAGCGCGAGAACGTCATCCAGGACGTCGAGCTGCCCATCGACCGGCTCGGGGAGTTCGTAGAGAACTTTCAGCGGGAAGTGCCCATCTCGCCGTTCTGGCTCTGCCCGCTGCGCCAGCGCCACGCCGACGCCTCTTGGGATCTCTACCGCCTCGACCCGGAGTCCCTCTACGTCAACGTCGGCTTCTGGTCGAGCGTGCCGCTCGCTCCCGGGATGGACCGGTCCCATCACAACCGCTGGGTGGAGGCCGAGGTGGACCGGCTCGGTGGGCGCAAGTCCCTGTACTCGACATCTTTTTACGACGAGAAGCGCTTCTGGGCGCTGTATAACGGACCGGTGTATCACCAGCTGAAGGACCGCTACGACCCAGCCGGCCGGTTGCTCGACCTGTACGCCAAGTGCGTCGCATCTCAGTAGGACTTCGCTAGTCAACAACTTGGAACATCTCCCTGTCCACCAATGGCCCCCTACGTCGAAGAATTGCGCCACGTCCTTTCGTGGCGAGCCCTTAGCGTCAATCAAGAGGAGACTGGATAACGGATGGCAGCTTCAAGGCAGATAGCACCGGTGCTGGCCGATGTCGTCGCCCCGGGTACCCCCATCGCGTTCGCCGCTTACGACGGCAGCACGGCTGGTTCGAACGACGCCGCGTTCCGATTGCGGGTCCGCGACGAGCGCGCTCTCAACTACATGGCCACCGCTCCGGGTGACCTCGGTCTGGCCCGGGCCTACGTCGCCGGTTACCTCGATGTCGAAGGCGACCTGTTCGCAGCCTTGCTGACGCTCGCCGGTGAGAACGTGGCTTCGCTCACCTGGTCAGACCGGTTCAAGGTTCTGCGGAGTTTCGGCCCCCGGATCCTGCGACCGATCGCCCCCCCGCCGGAGGAGACCCGCCCGGGAATGTGGTGGGGGTTGCGCCACTCCTTGGAACGGGACTCGCGCGCCATCAGCCATCACTACGACGTCTCCAACAAGTTCTACGGTTGGTTGCTCGGGCCGTCGATGGCCTACACCTGTGCCGTGTACCCCGACCCCGGGGCCACCCTGGAGGAGGCCCAGGAGGAGAAGGTCGACTTGGTCTGCCGCAAGCTTGACCTCCAGCCCGGTCAGCGCCTGCTCGACGTCGGTTGTGGGTGGGGGACCACGGTCACGCACGCGGCCCGGCACTACCGAGTCAAAGCGCTGGGCGTGACGCTGTCGCGCCAGCAGGCGGAGTGGGGTCAGAAGCGGATCGCCGAGATGGGGCTGGCCGACGTGGCCGAGATCCGCCATGACGATTACCGCAACGTGGGCGAGACCGGCTTCGACGCCGTCAGCAGTATCGGCTTGACCGAACACATCGGGGCCAAGAATCTGCCCGGATACGCGCGCTTCCTGGCTTCCAAGGTTCGGCCGCAGGGGCGGTTCCTCAATCACTGCATCACCAGGCCCGTCACCGACTCGCCGGCTCGGGTCGGTGGCTTCATCAATCGCTATGTGTTCCCAGACGGCGAGCTGGAAGCCGTCGGGGCCATCATCTCCGCCATCCAGGACAGCGGTTTCGAGGTCCGTCACGAGGAGAACTTGAGGGAGCACTACGGCCAAACCTGCGCGGATTGGGGCGCCAACCTCGACAGCCATTGGGACGACGCGGTCGCCGAGGTCGGCGAGGCGAAGGCTCGGGTGTGGCGTCTGTATCTGGCCGCGTCCCGCCTCGGGTTCGTTCAGAGGCGGATCGAGCTGCACCAAGTACTGGCCGTCCGTACCGAAGACGGCCTATCCGGCATGCCTTTCCGTCGGCTCGAGTTCCCGCGTCAGCGGGTATTCGAGGGCGTGTAAGAACCCTCGGGCTCTAGGTCCGGTCTGGGCCTTTCGCTAGCGGGCTTTCAGTTCGCGGAGTTGGGGGCGACCCGGCGGCGGGCGATGATGCCGGCGTCGGGCCAACGCACGTCACTGACCCAACGCAGCTTCTCCATCAATTTGATGGTGATGGCGCTGGTGTCGATCTCGAAGAGGCGCACGCCGTGGCGGGCCGAGGTCGGCTCCGCGTGGTGAAAGTTGTGCCACGACTCGCCGAAGGAGAGGATCGCAAGCCACCACACGTTCTGGCTGCGGTCCCGGGTCTTGAAAGGGCGCCGACCGGTGATGTGGCACACGGAGTTGATGGCGAAGGTCACGTGGTGGAGGAGGAAAATCCGAACCAGGCCGGCCCAGAAGAACGCGGTCAGGGCGCCCTGCCAGGACCAGGACCACATGCCCCCGATGAACGCCGGGATCAGTAACGATGCGGTGACCCACCAGGTGAACTTCCGGGACACCCAGTTGATGTCAGCGTCGGCGACCAGCTCGGGCGCGTAATGAGCCTCGGACGTCTTGTCCCAGTCGTACAGCCAGCCCACGTGGGAGTAGAAGAAGCCCTTGCTCAAGGCCTTGACGTCGGTGCCGTAGCGCCACGGAGAATGGGGGTCGCCTTCCCGGTCGGAGAAGCGGTGGTGGCGCCGGTGGTCGGCGACCCATTGGATGGCCGATCCCTGTATGGCCATGCTGCCGAATATGGCCAGCGCCACCCGGACCGGCCTCTTGGCTTGGAAGCTGCGGTGGGTCAGGTAGCGGTGGAATCCCACCGTCACTCCCAGACCGGTCAGGAAGTACATGAAGGTGGCGATGACGGCGTCGCGCCAGGTGAGGCCCCAACCCCACGCCACGGGGACCGCCGCGACCACCGCCGCGAACGGTATGACCAGAAACAGCGTCAGGGTGATCTGCTCGGTCCAACTCTTGCGCTCCGGGACCTCTGGTTCGGATGCATCAGGACCCTCGCTGGCAGGAGCGAGAAGGGACTCGGTGATTGACAATGGACCTCAGTCTCTCGGGCGATGCGGCCGCTTCTTCGCAGTCCGCCGGTTGCCGGGTAACCGCAATTCTCTCACGTTTCGAGCGCTCGTGTCGACGCGCCACCAGTCCGGGGGCGCCCAAGGCCGTCGTGGGCGACTTTCCCACGATCCCAGCGCCGCCCCCCGCAAGCTGGCGTGAACGTCCACGATCGGGGCCTTGCTCGGCCTCGAGTCCTGCCGTCTCGGCTCCCCGGTAGGGTGCTGGGTCGATGAACGACGCAGCAGATCCGGTCGGGCTGGGTCCCGCCTTCGACCGCTTGGCCGCCGAGGATCCGGACGCGCCGGCCGTGACTTACCAGGATCGGACCCACAGCCGGTCAGCGGTGGCGTCGCGGTCCAACCAGATGGCCAGATGCCTGGCCGATCTGGGCGTGGGCGAGGGCTCGATGGTGACGATCGGCCTCCCGAACAGTGTCGGCTTCTACGAAGCCACCCTGGCCTGCTGGAAGCTCGGCGCCATCCCGCAACCCATATCCTGGCGTCTGCCGGCGGTGGAGCTGGCCGCCTTGATAGACGTGGCCGAGCCGGCTGTGGTCATCGGGTTGGATCCTGGAGGTGGGCGGCCGTGGATCGGCGCCGACGACCGACTCGACGGCTACGACGACTCGCCGTTGCCGCCGGCGGTGTCCCCGTCCTGGAAGGCCATGACGTCTGGCGGCAGCACGGGCCGGCCCAAGCTGATCGTCGCCACCACGCCGGGCCTGGCCGGCCCCGTGGCTGCGGCCGGTCCGCTCTTGCGGGTGGGCGAGGGCGAGACGTTCCTGTGCACCGGCCCGCTGTACCACAACGGCCCCTTCCTCTTTTCCATGACCTCGCTCATTCTCGGCGGGCACATCGTCGTCATGGAGCGCTTCGACGCTTCTTCGAGCTTGCAGCTGGTCGAGCGCTACGGCGTCACCTACATGTACCTGGTTCCCACCATGATGTCCCGCATTCTCCGTCTACCCGACGAAGAGCGCCTGGGCCGGGATACTTCCTCGTTGAGGACCGCGTACCACCTGGCCGCACCGTGTCCGCCCCACGTCAAGCACGCTTGGATCGACTGGCTGGGCCCGGAAGTGATCGCCGAGCTCTACGCCGGCACCGAAGGTCAGTCGGCCACCATGATCAACGGAACCGAGTGGTTGGCCCACCAGGGCTCGGTGGGCCGGGTGGTCATGAGCGAGATGAAGATATTCGGGCCGGAAGGCGTGGCCCTTCCGGCGGGTGAGGTCGGCGAGATCTGGATGCGCCCGCCGCCGGATCAGAGCACGTACCGCTACATCGGGGCGACGGCTCGCGAGCGCGACGGTTGGGAGTCCCTGGGCGACATGGGTTGGTTCGACGACGATGGCTACCTGTATCTGACCGACCGCCAGGCGGACATGATCCTCGTCGGCGGAGCCAACGTGTACCCAGCCGAAGTGGAGGCCGCGCTCGACGAGCACCCGGCCGTTCTCTCGTCGTGCGTGATCGGTCTGCCCGATGAGGACTACGGGAACGTGGTGCACGCCATCGTCGAGACACGCGGGAGCGTCACCGACGACGAGTTGCGGGCCCACCTCTCGCAGAGGCTGGTCAGCTACAAACGGCCGCGCACGTTCGAACGGAGCTCCGAGCCGCTGCGCGACGATGCCGGCAAGGTTCGTCGTTCGGCCCTCAGGGACGCTCGCCTGGGCCAGCCGTCCGCATCAGGGAGTGGTCCGTGAGTCCCCGCATTTCTCACGCCGCGGCCGCAGAGGAAGNNATCACCTACCAGCAGCTCGCGGGCAGAGCGGCCGAGACCATCCACGGTCGGCTCCGCGCCGCCCTGGATGACGACGTGCAACCGGAGACGCTGCTCGCCCTGCCGGCCGACGCCATGCGCGGCGCCGGGCTGTCGGCCAACAAGGCGGCTTCGCTGCGGGATCTGGCCGAGAAGGTCCTCGACGGCACCGTCGTGCTCGACCCTCGGCGCCTGAGCCGGGAATCGGACGAGGAGGTCATCGCCCGGCTGATCACGGTGAGGGGCATCGGGGAGTGGACGGCGNNGACGTCTGGCCCACCGGAGACCTTGGGGTGCGCAAGGGGTACGGACTGGCGTGGGGCATCCCCATGCCGAGTGCTCGCGAGCTCGACCCTCTGGGGGACCCGCTTCGCCCTTACCGCTCTGTGGCCGCCTGGTACTGCTGGAGGGCCACCGAGGTCTACGCCGGCGCGGCCGAGAGTGCCGTTACCCGTTGAAGCGGCTGCTGGTCGTGCACCACACGGTCTCGCCGGCCACTCACGCCCTGTACCTGGCCGTCATGGAAGGCGCGGCCGACCCGGCCATCGAAGGCGTCGACGTGGCGGCGCGCCCGGCGTTGAGCGCGACCGTGAGCGACGTCTTGGAGGCCGACGGCTACCTCCTGGGTAGCCCAGCCAACCTGGGCTATTTTTCCGGCGCCCTCAAGCATTTCTTCGACCAGATCTACTACCCGTGCCTCGAAGCCACGACGCGCCGTCCTTACGGCGCCTACCTGCACTCGAACTCTGATGCGGCCGGCGCCCTCCGCGCCCTCGACAGCATCACGACGGGATTGCAATGGCGCCCGGCCCAGCCCCCGCTGGTGGTTTCCGGGGAACCTCGGCCCGACGATCTCGCCGCGGCCCGGGACTTGGGTGGCGCCATGGCCGCCGGTCTGATGCTCGACGACTGAGACTTCTCAGGCCCTGGCGTCAGGAACCGAAAGGCGGGCCAGATCCTCGTCCATGTCGGCGAGCATCCGCCGGGCCGTCTCGGCCCGGGCCCTGGTCTTGGTGCCCCGGACCGCGCCCGTGCGGAGGCGGGCCAGGTCGACTGCAGCCGCGGTCGCTTCACCCACCACGTCGTCGGGAGCTACCACGCGGTCCAGGAAGCCGGCGACCTTGGCCTCCTCGGGTCCCCCGGTCTGGCCGAGGACGATCCGATCGAACTCGGACGCGGGCATCCGGTATCGGGCCAGCTCGATGGCCCAGACGGGTAGGGCCATCCCGATGGCTACTTCGTTGAGGCCGATCTTCCAGTCGCCCGCGGCTCCGATCCGGTGGTCGGCCGCCAGCAGCACGAGGGCTCCCGCGGCCAGGGCGTGGCCGGTGCACGCGACCACCACCGGAAGAGGTTCCAGGAGCAACCGGGCGACGAACCGCCCGCCCGCGGCCACCAGCGCACGCATGCTTTCGGCGCCGGCGGTCATGGTGGGCAGGTCGAAGCCGGCCGAAAATCGTCCAGGGCGCCCCACCAGCAGCACGGCCGTAGCCGAAGGGTCGGCCTCGGCCCGGTCCAGCGATTCCGACAGGCTGTTGAGGACCTCATGGGTGTAGACGTTGGCTTTGCCGTCGTCGAAGGTGATCACGGCGACTTGATCGTGAACGGAGTAGGTGACCGACATGGGCATGGATGCTATGAGCTCGACCGACGACCATCGGTGCGTCGCGATCGGACAACTCCACTACCGGACGGCCCCCGCTGGTAGTAGAACGGTCAAAAACCGACCCAAGTTCGGGGGACCCCAATGAAGACCAGAGCGGCAATCCTGTGGGAAATGGGCAAGGACTGGAGCGTCGAGGAGATAGACCTCGATCCGCCCAAGCACGGTGAGGTGCTGGTCCAGCTGGTGGGCTCGGGCCTTTGTCATTCCGACGAGCACTTGGTCACTGGAGACCTACCGTTCGAGCTGCCGATCATCGGTGGCCACGAAGGCGCAGGCGTGGTCGAGGAGGTCGGTCCAGGCGTGGACTGGTTGGCACCCGGCGACCACGTGATATTCGGATTCATCCCGTCCTGCGGGCGATGCCCTTCGTGCGCGTCCGGCCACGAGAACCTCTGCGACCTGGGCCAGTTTCTCGCCCTCGGCAAGCAGATTTCGGATCACACCGCCCGGCACCACGCCGGCACCACCGACCTCGGGCTCATGTGCCTGCTGGGCACCTTCGCGGAGCGGACGGTGGTCAACGAAGCCAGCTGCATCAAGGTCAGCCCGGACGTCCCGCTGGATAAGGCCTGCCTGCTCGGATGCGGCGTGGTCACTGGTTGGGGGTCGGCCGTGTACGCGGCCGACGTCCAGCCCGGCGACGATGTGGCCGTTGTCGGCATCGGCGGCATCGGCATCAACGCCGTGCAAGGCGCCAGGTTGGCGGGGGCGAGGCAGATATTCGCCATCGATCCGGTGCAGTTCAAGCGGGACAAGGCGGTCGAGTTCGGAGCCACCCACACCGCGTCGTCGATCGAGGAGGCGCTCATAGTCATTGGAGAGGCGACGGACGGCCGCATGGCCAACAAGGTGATTCTGACCCTGGGCCTCGGCAAGGGTGAGATGATCGGCGCCGCCCTGGCGGCTACGGCCAAGCGGGGACGGGTCGTGGTCACCAACATCCACGCGGCGGCCGAAACCGAAGTCACCATGAGCGCCCTCGACCTCACGCTCATGGAGAAGCAGGTCGTGGGCTCCCTGTTCGGATCGGCCAACCCGCGCGTTGACATACCTCGTCTCCTCGACCTGTACGACCGGGGCCAGCTGAAGCTCGACGAGCTGGTCACCCGGACCTACAGCCTGGCTGAGGTCAATCACGGGTACGAGGACATGCGCGAAGGTCGCAACCTCCGCGGCGTCATCCAGTTCTGACGTTCTGAGCGCCGCAGCAGGGCTCGACACCAGCCCTCAGGGCGCAACAGGGGTGATTTCCGACGGTATTCGAGGCGTGATCAACACGCCCATGACCCCGACCGAAGCAGCCAACGCGAAAGCGATTCCGAGGCCCAGCCGAGGGTCGCCGTGACGCTGGTGCACGGCGGCCACCGCGGCGCCCGCCACACCCGTGCCGAAGGCCGTTCCCAGCAAGTCTGTCAGCTGGATCCCGGAGCTGGCGGCGCCCTCGCGCCCAGGAGTGGACAAACCCAGGGCCGTGAGGGTGGTCGGTGAGTGGGCGGTTCCTATCCCGAAGCCGCCCAGGCCCCAAGCCAGGGGCGCCACCCACAAGGGGGTTCGCGCCCAGATAACGCTGGCCAGGCCGGCCAAGGCGAGCACAACCAGGATCAGGCCGCCGCGGATGAGGACGCGGGGTCCGGTCCGTTCAACCACTCGGGCCTGTAGCCAGGATCCGGCCGTCCAAGTCATGGTGGCGACCGTCAAGGTCAAGCCGGCAAAGGTGGTCGACGTGTGGCGGATAGAAGTGAGGGTCAGCGGCAGGTAGGCCTCTCCGGCGAAGTAGGCGAAGGTCAGCAAACCCCTGACGAGGACGGTGGCGGGNNCTCGGTCCGGGCCCGGAGCGTCCCTGCCGGTATCAGCCGCCACAGCGCCGGTATCAGCAGGGCCAGGCCGGTGCCGAGGAGCAACACCGTGGGGATGGGGCTGGCAAGGGTGAAGCCGGCCAGGACCAGTCCGGCTCCGGCGCTGGCGACTACCGCGGGCAGGATTGGCGACGGGATGGGATGGGCTCCTCTCGGCGGGGGGACCGCTGCCAGCGCGGGCACGGTGACCGTGCCGGCTACCACCACCAGGGGGAGGAGCCCCAGGAACACCCAANNCGCGGCCAGGGCCGGCCCTATCAGTCCGGGCACCACCCATGCCGTCGATAGGAGCGCGAGCATTCGCGGCCGGGCCGAGCTTGGATAAGCGCGACCGATGGCGACGTAGACGGCAGCTGGGACGAGGCCGGCGCCGAAGCCTTGGACCACGCGTCCGGCCACGAGGATCGGCATGTCGGGCGCAAATCCGGCCACGGTGAGGCCGGCTGAGAACACGACGAGGCCGCCGATGACCGGCAGTCCGATCCCGGTCTTGTCCGACAAGGCACCTCCGGCTACCACGCCCACCATGCTCGAGAGGAGAAACGCGCTGAACACCCAGCCGTACAGGCGAAGGTCGCCCAGCTGATGGCTGATCACCGGCAGGATGGTGGCCACAGCCAGCGCCTCGAAGGCCACCAGGGCGACGGCCATGATCAGGCCCGCAGTCAGCTGTCGACGTCCGGGAACCCACACCCCGGACGCCTGATTCGGGACCGTCACGACGGACGAGTCTGGCAATGCGACGACCGGAGCGCACGGACGCCGGTCGCAGGAATGAACGATCAGGCGGCCGAGGGGAACCCCGGGGTGCGCCGCCGCGAACCGTCGTGGCGGACTATCAGCACCTCGTAGCCGTCGAGGTCGCCGAACCAGTCGAGCCCCGCCTCGCCGGCCGCCGCGACTCCGGTCGCGAGCGCGTCCGCCAGGCCGAGATCCGGGCCGGTAACCGTCGCCGACGCGATCGGTGAACTCGGCCGCCCGGTGTGCGGGTCGAGGAGGTGCTCGCCGCGCTCGTAGGTCCCCGAAGTGGCGATGGCACCGCTTGTAGACACCACGGCGATGACGCGCTTGGCGTGCCACGGGTCGCGGACGCCGATCCTCCAAGGCCTGCCCGGCTCTGGTTGCCCGGAGACTGCGACGTCCCCGCCGGCGTTGACCATGGCCGCCGGCACACCGGCCAGTTGGAGGACGTCGAGCGCTTGTTGGGCGGCCCACCCTTTGACCAGCCCGGTGGGGTCCACCCCACCGGGCATGGCCCAGGGGTCGAACCATCCGTGCGACGCGGCCCGGGCTGCTTCGCACTGCCTGAGCACTTCGGAGAGCTCGACGGGGGCGTCCTCAAGGCGGATCTCGCCACGGCGCAGCCGGCTCATCGGGCTTTGCGTCTTCCAAAGGCTGAACACCGCATCGGCCCGATGGAGCCGGGCTCGGGCTTCGGCCAGGGCCAGATAGACGAGGCCGGGAGGCACCGGGCCGGGACGGATGTCGAACGACGCCACGGTGCCCATCACCGATTCGGCCCTACGGATCGGCTCGCAGGCGAGCGCCTGCGGACACTCGGTTGCGGTCGTCATTGGATGCCCAGCTTGTCGAGGGCTGACTGCAGGGACTGGACGTAAGCCGCGCTCGTGTAGGTGGCGCCTGACACCCCGTCGATCTGGGCCGATTGTGCGCTCAGAGACTCCGACTGCAGGATCGGCACCGCTTGAGAGTTGATTTGGAACGAGTGTCCGTCGTCGGATCCGTCCTTCACGATCGAGATGTCGGTGATCTTCGAGCCCGATGCCGTCACTTCGAGCTGGATGTCGCCGTAGCGGTACTGGATGTCACTGCCGGTGGCGGTGCGGGCGGAGTCGGTACCGGTCGGCTCGGTGGTGGTGCTCGTGGAACCGGTGGTCGCGCTCGTGGAACCGGTGGTCGTGCTCGTCGAAGCGGTGGGATGACGGGACTTGNNCCGTTGGTGTCTCCAGTCGCCGTCTTGACACCAGACGATGGGGGAGAGGTGTGGAAGCTCAGCACGAGGGCCAGCCCGGCAGCTGTCGATGTGATGACGATCGGTGCGCGTTTCACGTGGTGCTCTTCTCCGTGGCCCGGCTAGAAAGCGAATTGCTCGCGGTGGATGCGGTCGTCTGGGACACCGAGACGGCGGCAGGTTGCGACCAAGGCGTCGCCAAAATCTGCGGGACCGCACACGTATACATCCCGCTGAGCGACGTCAGGCACCAGTCGGCGTAGATGGCGCTGATCGAGGGGATGGGCGCGCCGCGACCCGACGAGTTCGTGCAGCTGCCCGCCCCGGTTCGTCACCAGGGAACGGATCTCGTCGCGGAATATCAGATCTTCGACACTGGAAGCCCGGGTCACCACTGTCACGTCCACCCACGGGTCCATGTCCTCGAGCAGGGCCCGAATCGGTGTGATCCCAACGCCCACGCCGAGCAGCAACACCTTGTTGGTGTTGCGGGCGTGGCGGGTGAAAGCTCCGTAGGGCCCTTCGATTGCAACGCGCGTTCCGATTGGGAGGCGGGTCAGCCTCCGGGAATGATCGCCGGCGGCTTTGACTGTGACGCGGAGGTAGGGCGACTTGGGCATGGCCGACAAAGAGTAGGGATGGGCCTGCCACCACATGCCTCTGGCCAGAAAGCGCCACTGGAAAAACTGCCCTCCGGCTACCACCAAGCCTTCCACGTTGCGGCCGGAGCAAACGATCGACATCACCCCGGGGGCTTCCTCGTGAACGCCGACAACTCGGAGGTCGTGCCAGGCGCTGCGGGCCAGTGGCAGCACCACTCGGAAGATCACGACGGTTCCGGCTGTGGCCACCCACAACGCCACCCACATGGCGCGCGTGAGGGGGTGGCCGACGAACGAAGCGCCGTTGGCGAGCTGGTGCGAGAAGGCCAGGGCCAGGGCGAGGTACACGTAGAGGTGGATCGCCCACCATGTCTCGTAGCGAATGCGCCGACGGGCCGCTCTGATGGAAGTGACGGCTGCGGTGACCAACAAGCCGTACGCAACTATGGCCATGAGCACGTCGGCATAGGACCCAACCAAGATGGTGAACTCGTGCCACACCCCTGTCTTGGCCTGCTCGGCGTACCCGAGGGTGATCAGCAAAGCGTGGGCGGTCAGTAGGTAGATGGGCCACTGGCCCAAACGACGGTGCCAGCGCAGCAGACGGTCCTGCCCGACGGTCCTCTCGATCACAGGTATACGGGCGATGAGGAGGAGCATGATCAGCAGCAGATAGGTGCCAGTAAGCCCGGCCAACCGGCCCCCGAATGTCGCCCAGCCGCCGGGGGCCGACAGGGCGCTGCTGGTTTCCGCGGTTACGGCCAGCGCTACGCACGCACCCATGCCCAGGCCGACTGCGACGGCTGCGGCATCGACCGCACGATGATTGGGGCGCGGCGGGCGGCGGGCCGGGACGGTCGGCGGGGTGGATTGCATCTCAGCTCCGTCCATCATGGCGCTCACACCAGGCCAGGATGGGCTCAGGCCCTGAACATTGGCGAAGGGTTCGCTGTGAGCCGGCTGTGAATATCGCACCATTTCTACGAGCTGGCAGCCGCCGAGAGATCGTAAATTGCGATCCCGTCGATGGATGTCGAGGTGTAATGACTGGTCACCCAGGTCTCGATGGCCGAGGAGATCGAGCTGCCCCCGGCCCCGGCGTTCCCAGCGCCGCCTCCTCCCAGGCCGGGCCCGCCGGCGCTGGCGCCGGTTCCGGCCGCGATGAAGTAGTGAACCTTCCCTTCGTGGACGAGCTTCTCGAACTCGGCGAGGGTCGGGTAGGGGTCGGTCCCGTTGAAACCTCCGATCGCCATCACCGGGTCCCCGGTGGCCAGTTGGTAGCCGGCCGCTTCGTTGGCTCCGACCGTGGCCGCGATCCACGTGTACTTGGACGCCCCGTCGGACAGCAGTCTGGTCAACGCTGCGCTCGGCCGGCTGGCGTCGAGCAGGCCGCCGGCTCCGCCGCCACTGGCCCTACCGGCGCGAGACGTCCCGGTCGGGAATCCGGCGGAGGGGACACCGACCCCGTTGGCGTTGCCGATCGAACCACCACCGAGTTTGCCTTGCGCCCCGCCTCCCGGGAATCCGCCGGCGCCGCCGAGTCCACCCGGGGCCGTCGATCCGGCACCCGGGAACCCGAGCCCGGCGCGGGTCGCACCCCGGGCGGGTCCGCCGCCAGCGCTGCCGACGGATCCGCCAGCGGGTCCCGCGGTCGGGATGGCGCCCGAGTGAGCTGTGTTGACCGTGTCGAGGGTGTACGCCAGCGGCGCGGCCAGGGCGGCCAGGACGGCTCCCGTGGCGACCGTCGCCCGGACGCTGCGGCCGATCCACGGCCAGGCGAGAAGCCCGACGGTGGCGAAACCGCCGGAGAGCAGGACCGTGACACGAAGCCACGGGAGCCAATGCGGGGTGCGGTCGAGAAGGACGAAGGCCCACACGGCCGTGGTCGCCGTTACCGCCGCCAGCACGGAGCGGGCCAGCTTGAGGTCGCGATGCGCCCACATGAGGTAGCCGGCGGACCCAACGAGGGCACCTATGGCCGGGGCCAGAGCCACCGTGTAGTAGGGGTGGATGATGCCCTTCCCGAGGCTAAAAGCCAGGCCGGTGACGATCAGCCAGCCACCCCAAAGGAGGAGGGAAGCGCGTACCTGGTTGTTCCTCGGCGTTCGCCTGGTGACGTACAGGCCCGCCACCATGAGTATGAGGGCGGCAGGAAGGACCCATGAGATCTGGGTGCCCATCTCGGCGCCAAACAAGCGGGTGAGCCCGGTCGGCCCCCAGTTGCCCGCGCTGCCGCCTCCGCCGCCGACGCTTCCGGTCTCGTTGCCGGTCAGGCGCCCGAAACCGTTGTAGCCGAAGATCAGGTTCCACAGGCTGTTGTTCTGCGATCCGCCTATGTAGGGCCGGTCTGCGGCGGGCGTCAGCTGCACGGCCGCCACCCACCATCCGGCCGACACCAGCAGCGCCAGCAATCCATAGAAAAGCTGAAGGATCCTGCGCCTGAGCGGACCGGGCGCGGCCACGACGTAGACCAGGCCGACGGCGGGCACCACGAGCATGGCTTGGAGCATCTTGGCGAGAAACCCGAACCCGATGAGCGAGCCGGCGAGCACGATCCAGCGAGTCCGGCCGTCCTCGACGGCGCGCACCGTGGCGTAGGCCGAAAGCGTTATCAGCAGAACCATGAAGGCGTCGGGGTTGTTGTAGCGGAACATGAGGGCGCCGACTGGGGTGACCGCAGTTATGACGCCCGCCGCAATGCCCGCGGCCGGCGGGAACCATCGGCGAACGGTGAGATAGACGACGCCGACCGTCGCCACCCCTTCCAGCGCTTGGGGCACGAGCATGCTCCAGGAGTTCAAGCCGAAAATGCGAGCTGAAAGGTCCATCACCCAGAGCGAACCCGGCGACTTGTCGACGGTGATGAAGTTGGCCGAGTCGAACGACCCGTAGAAGAAGGCCTTCCAGCTCTTGGTGGAGGCCTGCACCGCGGCCGCGTAGAAGCTGTTGGCCCAGCCCGACGCGTCCAGTCCCCACAGGTACAAGAGAGCAGTACCGCCGAGCAGCGCGAGCACGGCCGGGCGGACCCAAGCCGGATCGCCGGCCCGGCCTCGCCAGAGCCGCTTGATCCGGCCGGCACGCGACTTCGTGGGGTCGGCCGCGTCGAGGTCTCGGTGTGAGGCCGGGGCGGCAATGGTCGAAGTCATCGGACGGCCTCGCCGATCGCCGAGCCGGTCAGAACCGGCAACGGAGCAGGTCGGTACCGGACCGGCGCGGCCCGGCGACGGCGTCGGGTCCCGGCCCGCATCAGCCGCAGGACACCCCTAAGGTCGCCAGCCGCGGTACGGACGACGTCCACGCGGGAGTCGGGATCGTCGGTCCAGTCGACGGCGACCTCGTGGATCCTCAGTCCCGAGTTGTCGGCGATCATCAGCATCTCGGTGTCGAAGAACCAGCCGTTGTCGTCCACAAGAGGGAGCACCGCCCGGGCGACGTCGGTCCTCACGGCTTTGAAGCCACACTGGGCGTCGCTGAACGAGCTCCCAAGGGCGACGTGGAGTATCAGGTTGTAGCACCGGGAGATGAATCCACGTTTGTAGCCCCGCTCCACCCGCGCGCCAGGCGCCAGCCGGGTGCCGATGGCCATCTCGGCGTGTCCGGACAGGAGCGGCGCCACAAGGGGTAGGAGAGCGTCGAGTCCCGTGGAGAGGTCGACGTCCATGTACGCCACGACCAGCGCGTCCGACCTTTCCCAGACGTACCTAACGGCTCGACCCCGCCCCTTCTCGTCGAGGTGGACGGCCCTCACTCCGGGGATGGTCTGCGCCAGGCGCTGGGCCGCCACCCACGTGTCGTCTGTGCTCGCGTTGTCGGCGATGGTCACGACCGTCGCCAGCGGAAACCGGGTGTCGAGATACTGGCGGAGATGGCGGATGTTCGGCTCCAAGTCGGCCTCTTCGTTGAAGACAGGGATGACGATCTCGACCGCGGCTCGAACCAATTCGACGTCATCGGAGTAGCCGGGGGCCTTAGTAGTGGACATGGTTCCAAGCGTGGACTCGGCTCCTGTGTCCCGGCTGAGGGGTCGCTGTGCGGATCCGCACAGTTTCAGACGGAGAGGTCGTCTGCTTCTGACGTGCCTTCCGTCGATGCCACCTGGCCGCGGCCTCGCGGAAGCGTGACCGTGAACACGCTGCCTCCACCCTCACGCGGCGCCGCGGTCACCGTTCCGCCGTGAGCGGCCACGATGGCCCCCACGATGGACAACCCGAGCCCCGATCCGCCGCTGGAGCGGGTTCGCGACGCATCGGCGCGGTAGAAACGCTCGAATATCCGTTCGGCCAAGTCGAGTGGGATCCCGGGGCCGTCGTCCAACACCTGGCACACCGACCGGTCGTCGAACGCATCGATTCGGACGATGGTCGTCGTCCCGGGCGGAGTGTGGGCCCGCACGTTGGACAGAAGATTGTCCATGACCTGTCTCAGCCGAGCTCGATCTCCGACCACCTCGACCGACTCGGACGCCTCCAAGCGGACGGGCCAGTCCGGTCCCACTGTGGCCGCGGCATCGACAGCTTCGGCGGCGAGGGCGACGAGCTCCACCTGACTCCGTTCGAGCGGGCGTCCTTCGTCCATGCGGGCCAGAAGGAGAAGGTCATCGACGAGCTGGCCCATCCGGGCCGTCTCGGCGCGGATACCAGTCATTACCCGACCGAGGTCTTCGGGGCGTTGATCGGCGCCGCGTTCGAACAGCTCGGCATACGCCGACACGGCAGCCAGGGGGGTCCTCAGTTCGTGGGAGGCGTCGGAGACAAACTGCCGCAGTGTCCCCTCCGATCGGCGAAGGTCTGCCAGGGTGGCGTCTCTCGCGGCAAACGCTCCCTCGATCCGACCCAGCATCGAGTTGAGAACGGCGGCCAGGCGGCCGACTTCAGTCTTCGGTGACTCTCCGGGGACGCGGTGGCCGAGCTCGCCTTGAGCGACGGTCGCTGCGGTTCGTTCGATAGCGGCCAACGGGCGAAGGCCCAAACGAACGAGCCACCATCCGATCAGGCCGGATAGCACTAGGGCGCCTCCAGTCACGGCGAGCTCGATTTCCAGCAGGCGGTCGAGCGTTCCGTACATGTCCGAGAGCGGGAGGGCGACCACGAGGACGTCACCGCCGGAGAGCACGGACNNCCGATCCCGTGTCGAAATAGACCGTTGGTTCCCCGCCGGAGGGGGAGGCGGTGGAGAACCCCGTGATGTGGGTCGGCAGGCGAGGCGCGAGTTCGGTGCCACCGCGCTCGCAATAGGACTGTTCGGCCATGACCGACCCGCTCGAACTCAACAGCTCTACGAACGTTCCTTGAGCGAGACGCTGAAACAACGCGGCCGCCGTCCCCTGTGAGCCGCATCCGGCTTGCTGTTGCTCATCCGGCTCTGACCCGATGGGCGTTGACCCTCCACCGGGAATGGGAGCACCGAGCGGGTTACCTGCGCCGTTTGGAGCCTCCAAGGCTTGCTCGATGGACTGGTGGGTCGTCTGGAGTTGTTGATCCACGCGGCCTACCAAGAAGGAACGAAGCGCCGAATAAGTGGCCACGTCCGCGACCAGCAAGGCCACCAAAGCTACCGCCCCGAGGGCAACGAGAAGGCGGGTCCGCAGGGACACGTCGTCGACCGGCTAGCGCGATTCTCTGAGGGCGTAGCCGACCAAACGAATGGTCTGAATGAGCGGAGGTCCGGCCCCGTCCAGCTTTTTTCGCAAGTAGCTCACGTAGGTCTCCACCANNCCGCCGAAGTCGTAGTGCCACACGTGGTCCAGGATCTGGGTTTTGGAGAGCACGCGGCGAGGGTTTAGGAGAAAGAAGCGAAGGAGGGAGAACTCGGTTGCGGTCAGCTGGATGGCCACCCCCGCCCGCCATACCTCATGTAGCTCCTCGTCCATCTCGACGTCGGCAAAGCGCAAGCGCCCATCGCCGTCGTCATCCAACCCGGCCCGGCGAAGTATGGCCCGCACTCGCGCCACCACCTCGGCGAGTGAGAACGGCTTGGTGACGTAGTCGTCGCCTCCGACGGTGAGCCCGGCGACCTTGTCCTCGATCGCGTCTCGAGCGGTGAGGAACAGGATCGGCACCCGGATGCCGTCGGCTCGCAGCCGGCGGGTGACTTCAAGGCCGTCGAGGTCGGGCAGCATCACGTCGAGGACGATCAGGTCCGGGGGTCGCTCCTGGGCCGACGCCAGCGCCGCCCGGCCAGATGTGGCTTCGTCGACTTCGAATCCCTCGTACCGCAGAGACGTGGCGACGGCGTCGACGATCGACGGCTCGTCGTCGACTACCAGCACTCGCCGTTTGTCTGACGCGGTTGACACTGAATACCTCCCGCCACCGAGGATGGCCCGACGTCCTTCTGAATTGCTTAACGTTCGCTGTGAGTCAGCTGTGAGAATTGGCCGGCGGGCTAGATCTTTCTACGCCACTGGGCCAGCCCGCTACCGGGCCAGACGAGGTCGCGCCGTTAGGCTCTGGGGGGTGGACGCGAGCCCGGCATCCGAGGGTCAAGCGGATCGGAGTGCCGTCTCGTGAGCACCTACGACCGGATCGGAGTGGGGTACAGCTCTCGCCGGCAACCCGACCCGAGGATCGCCGACGCCTTGGAGGATGCTCTCGGTTTGGCCTCCACCGTGGTGGATGTCGGCAGCGGCACCGGCTCTTACCAGCCTTCTGGGCGCAGCGTCGTAGGAGTGGAGCCTTCGCAGACGATGATCGACCAGCGGCCCGCCGGCTCGGCTGCGGTCATACGCGCCGTCGCCGAGAACCTCCCGGTCCGCAGTGGCGTCTTCGACGCCGCCTTGGCCGTTCTCACCGTCCACCACTGGGAGGATCACGTCGGCGGACTCGAAGAGTTGGCGCGCGTCGCGGCCCGTCAAGTCATCCTGACCTGGGACCCGGACACGTTCTCCCGGTTCTGGTTGGTGGCCGACTACCTGCCGGAGATCGCGACGCGCGAGTCGACGCTGGCCACCCTCGAAGCGGTGGTCGACGTGCTAGAGGTCCGAGAAGTGCGACCCGTCCTCGTGCCCGCTGACTGCACGGACGGGTTTTGCGGGGCTTACTGGCGACGGCCGGCCGAGTACCTCGATCCCAGCGTTCGCAGCGCCATTTCAGCCTTCGCGAGATGCGACCCGGACGCGGTCGTAACTGCGATGGCCCGGCTGGAAGAGGACCTCGTCAGCGGTGCCTGGGTCCGTCGATACGACGGCCTTCTACACCGGGGCGAGATCGACCTGGGTTACCGGATCGTGCTTTGCGATGGGATCCGGTCCAGAGGCGGGTAAGCCCACCGGGAGCCGCCCCGGTTTCCTCTTGCGGTTCTCCGTGACAGCCGCCAGGATGTCATAGGTAGAGCCCTCACGGGTTCAGAGGCGTCGCCTCTTCTTCGCACGCTACGGACGTGCCGCGTCGCCGGCTTAGGTGCCGGCCGGTGATCCCTAGTGAAGAGGAGATTCGATGTCCCGTTCCGTAGACCTGTTTATCGAANNGATCGACGACATGGCGGCCACCCTTGGCGATCTCATGGGCTCGGCCCCCGTCAAGGATCCGGAATCGTGCGGCTGGGTTCTGAGCGAGGGCGAGGTGCACGCGACCCTCGCTGAGCATCCTTTCGTAGACGACGGTGACTTGCCGTTCGCACACTTCAAGTACGCGCTTTCCGCTCGCGTAAGCGACGTCGCCCGGCTCCAGGACTCGCCCGCGGCCGCCTACCTTCGGCGCGTCGCGGATCGAATCCAGCGTGGGCTCGGGCTGCCAGTTCTGCTCGTGCTGGACCTGCAGTACCGGGATCAGGGCGGTCCGGCAGGCGCCGCGCCTCGCACTCCGACACCGGACAGCCCCGAACCGGCACCGACCGCCGGCGGAGTCCAATGAACCCGGTTGCGAGGGCCGCGGTGCCGCTGTCCACCCCCTCCGAGAACCCGAGATGGAGGCCGTCGCGATCGACATCCCACGTGTGCGGGTTGGTGCACCGGCCATTCGGCGGTTCGGTCGATGAGTCCGCACGACGTTTGAGCCACCAGGAGTTCGCTGTGGCCGGGATGCTCGGTCGCGAAGGGCACGTGGTCCGTTCACTGGCTGAGGGTCGGGGCCCAGGCCGGGTGGCAGACCTCGAAATCTGCGACACCCCGGTCGAAGTCAAGTCCTGGCTGCAGCTAACCGAGCGGCACGGGATGCCTCCGAGTCCTAGGTCCGTGCTCAACAAGCTGCTGGACGCCCGCGGTCAGGCCCCGACGGTCGTCCTCAACGGACGTGGAAGCGGACTGTCGATGCGGACGGCCCGGCGTGGCATGGCGCTCTACGCCGCCAGGCCCGACGGAGCGCTCCTCTCTACGGTTCGGGTCCTCGGGGACGGCTTCGACTTGGCCTGGACCTGCCGTTCTGAAATGGGGTTGAGGTCTCAAAGACCCAGTGGGCTGGAGGCGGTGGCGAGGCCAAGCCAAGACGTGCCGCAGATAGGAAGGGGCATCGGTCTCGGTTCCTAGTTCCCGCCCGAGCTGTCGCGGCTGCGCGAAGCTGCCCCCCGTGAGTGGAACGGGGGAGTCGAAGTGGTTTGCCGAGCTGGCGGCGTTGCTTCCCGGCCAGAACGCAACGGAGGCCTCGGCCAGCTTCGCCCGACGCGCCCCCGCGAGCTACCGCGAGTTGACCTCGCCCGAGGAAGCCGCCCACGACCTGTCCGAGCTGCACGCGCTGACCCAGGGCGTTCCTTCCGGGAGCGGCGAGCCGACCGGAGGGGCCTTCGGCGGGCGCCACCGCCTGGTGGTGAGACCTGCGACGCCCGCCACGGGCACCTTCCGAATCAGGCGGTTCGGGGAAGGCGGCATCGAGCTCACCAGGTTCCTGCCAGTCCTCGAAAGCTTTGGTTTGGTCGTCGTCGAGTCGGTACCCCATCTAATTGGACCCGGACCCGCGGGTGAGCCGTCGGTGCACATCGACGACATCGGAGTACGCACGGAGGCTCCCCACGGGCCCGAAGCACTTCGGTTCGTTCCGGAGATACACGGACCTCGTCTGGTCGACGCCCTCGAAGCCATTTCCCGCCGCGCCGCTGACGTCGATTCTCTCAACCGGCTGGTAACCATGGCCGGCTTCGACTGGCGACAGGTGATGGTGCTGCGGGCCTATTTGCGCTACCGGCTGCAAATCGGCACACCCTTGTCGTGGCCCGCCCTTTCCGATCCGCTGGTCGACTTCCCCGATGTCGCTCGCGGCCTGATCGGGTACTTCCAAGCGCGTTTCGATCCCGAACTCGCCGCGACGGCCGACCCCGCCAAGCCGGCGTCGGCGGTCGAGCGGGCCCGTTGCGTGGCCGGACTCGACCTCGTGCCTCAGCTCGAGCAGGATCGGGTGCTTCGCGGTTACCTGGGAATGATCGACGCGACCCTGCGCACCAACTACTTCCTGCGAACCGCCTCGGGGGACCGCAGTCCCGAACTGGTCATCAAGCTCGACAGCACGCTCGTGCCGGATCTGCCGGCACCGAAGCCGAGAGTGGAGGCCTTTGTCCACGGGCCGTCCGTGGAGGGGATACATCTGCGCGCCGGGCTGATCGCGCGCGGCGGTCTGCGATGGAGCGAACGTCCCGCCGATTTCCGCACCGAGGTACTCGATCTGGCTTTCGCTCAGGTCAAGAAGAACGCCATCATCGTTCCCACCGGGGCCAAAGGCGGGTTCGTCTGCCGGGGGCTGGGACGCATCGGGGCCTCCACCTCCGCGGAGTCATCCGGTGGCGGCCTCCGGCCGAGCGCGGAACAGGTTCGCCTCGCTTACGAGCGGTTCGTTCGCGGCCTGCTCGACATCACCGACAACATCGTGGCCGGCGAGGTGGTCACCCCCGCGGGAGTGATCGCCGCTGACGGCCCTGACCCTTATCTGGTGGTTGCTGCAGACAAGGGCACTGCGACGTTCTCGGATCTGGCCAACGCCATTAGCGAGGGGGCCGGGTTCTGGCTAGGCGACGCGTTCGCTTCGGGCGGCTCACGCGGCTACGACCACAAAGCGATGGGCATCACGGCGCGCGGGGCGTGGGTCGCGGTGAGGCGGCACTTCCATCAGCTTGGCATCGACGTGCAGACGGATCCAATCAGGGTCGTTGGCGTCGGCGACATGTCTGGTGACGTCTTCGGTAACGGCATGCTTCAGAGCGAGGCGATCCAACTGATTGCCGCCTTCGATCATCGGCACGTCTTCCTCGACCCACAGCCTGACCCGGCCCCGTCCTACGCCGAGCGGCTGCGCCTAGCCGCCCTGCCCAGCTCGAGCTGGGCCGACTACCGGTCCGACGTCCTCTCACCCGGAGGAGGCGTCTGGCCCCGCGATTCGAAAGCGGTGCCGCTCTCCGAGCCGGCCCGACGGGCGTTGGGTGTCGAGGACCAGTCGCTGAGCCCCCCGGACCTGATTTCGGCCATCCTGTCTGCTCCGGTCGACCTCCTGTGGTTCGGTGGGATCGGCACGTACATCAAGGCACCCGATGAATCTGCGGCCGACGTCGGAGATCACGCCAACGACTCCGTCCGGATCACGTCCGATGCCGTCCGCGCCCGGGTGATAGCCGAAGGCGGCAACCTGGGCATCACCCAGAAGGCCCGCATTCGCTACAGCCGTCGAGGTGGGCGGATCAACGCCGACTTCATCGACAACGCCGCCGGCGTGGCCACGTCAGACCGGGAAGTGAATCTCAAGATCCTGCTCGCCCTGGCGATCGAGGAGGGACGCCTACAGTCCGACGAACGCGATGGATACCTGAGCCGGTCCGAGGAGGAAGTCGCTCAGGAAGTTCTTCGCCAAGTCGACCACAGCGTGGCCGCCCTCAACCGGGCCGTGACTGGTAGCGCACGGGAACTGCAAGCCTACGAAGCTTTGCTCGAAAGCCTCGAGGAGGACGGGCGTGTCGACCGCTCCGTCGAGTGTCTGCCTGAGCGGGACGAGCTGCAGATCCGCCGAAATGCCGGAGCCGGACTCATACGGCCCGAGTTGGCGGTCCTGTTGGCTTACGCCAAGTCGGACCTGGTGGCGGCCATCGAGGCCTCGCCGATGGTCCGCGATCCGGCGTTCCTGGACGCGGTCGTGCCCTACTTTCCCGCCCCGATTAGGGAATCGCTTGGCGACCTGATCCCGCGGCACCGCCTCTATCCCCAGCTCGTCGCCACCGACTTGGCGGGAGAGGTCGTGGACCAGCTCGGCATCGTTTGGGCCCACGAAGCGTCGGCCGAGCTGGGGCGGGGACTGGACGAGGTCGCCGCCGCGTTCTGGATCGCACGTCGGGTCACAGGTGCCGGAATGCTGTGGTCCGAGCTGGAGCGCCTGTCTCCCGAGCTGTCTGCCGATGCCGAAGCAGCCCTTCACTCCACGGTAAGCGAGGCCGTGATCGACCTGGCTCGCGCCTATCTGACGAGAGCGGGTGTGATCGATATCGGCGCAACGCTGGCCAACGACGAGGCGCTGGCCGAGCAGCTGGTCGGCGCCGCTTGGCCCGCGTCGAAGGACGAACAGGACGTGTTGGTCGCCCTGGGGGCGGACAGGGAAATCGCCGTCCGCTTCGGGAGCGCAGCCGCCCGAGCCCGAGTGGCTGAGGTGAGCCCGGTGGGAGCCGCTACCGGACGTCACGGGACCGACGTCGTCGAGGCGCTGTCGCTGATGGACGGAGCCGCCGGCCTCGATCGCCTCAAAGCAGACATACGCCGGGCCGCGGCGGGACCGGCGCCGTTGTCGCGGCTCACCGCCTGGCACACCCGGGCCTTGATCGACGACATCGCGGAGTGGAGGGTGGCGGCGACCATCGAGGCCTTCCGCCGCGCTCCGTCCGGAGCGTCTGCGGCTGAGGTCGTGTCCGGTTGGGCGCAGGCTCACGAAAGAGACCTGGCCCGGGCGGCGCAACTGGTCACCACCCTCGGTCGGGAGAACTCCGATCCGCTGACGGTCGCCTCGCTTGTCCTCCGGAGGCTGCCGGCCGGCGGGCACGACTACCTGTAGGAAGACGACGGATTCTCAGGTCGCCTTCGGTGCGACCGGAGCCCTCCCGGTCCAGCCTGTTCGGGCGCGAGTTTCGGGTCTCGGCAGCAATTGAGCCCAGTTTTCGCGGCCGATTGCTGCCCAGAGCTGAGAGTCGCGCCCAGACATCAGTCACATGCGCCCCCGCGGGCGCCAGTCGGCCCATCCGCCCAGCCGCCGGCCCAGACATCAGTCAC
>PMHU01000210.1 GCA_003156795.1 Acidimicrobiaceae bacterium | reverse complement strand
CGTCACCCGTTGCAGAGCGACGGAACGAACCCCGCCCCCACCGCCGCGAGCGGCAGCTGCAGCCGCCTCGGCGGCGGCGCGCAGCCCGGCCTCGGTGAGATCGCTGGTGTGCGCGAAGCCCGTCGTCTCGCCTATCACGACCCGTATCCCGGCGCCCCGTTCCCGGCCCGAGGCCATGTCCTCGACGCGGCCGTCATCGAGGCGGGCGGCCGTACCCCGGCGGTCCTCGGCGAACAGCTCGGCGAACTCCCCGCCACTCTGCAGTGCAGTCCCCAGAACCCCCGCTATCACCGTCTCGTCGATCAACACCGATCTCCCTCTTTGGGCCGGAACCGCGAAGCGCCCGCGCCGGCATTGGAACGTGGCGAGGCTACCCGCATACCGTTGTCAACCGTGAGCCTCGCGATCGGCCTGTGCGCCCAGGTGGAACTCGTCGTCGGCGAGGACGATACAGCTCGCGCTTTCCGTAGCGGCGACGTCTCCGTGCTGGCAACCCCGCGCGTGGTCGCGCTCTGCGAGGAGGCGACCGTGGACGCACTTCTACCGCACCTCCAACCAGGCCAGACGTCGGTCGGGTCCCGGGTCGAGATCAGCCACCTGGTCCCAGTATTGGTGGGCAGCACGGTGGTGGCCTCGGCCGCCCTGGAACGGATCGAGGGCAAGCGTCTCGTGTTCAACGTGAGCGTCAACGACAAATGCGGCCTAGTGGCCGCCGGCCGCGTCACTCGCGTCCTGGTCGACCTGGCGACGTTCATGGAGAAAGCCCGCTAGCAGCGTCCCGCCTCGCCTGGCGACCGCGTACCGCGGGTGGCCGGCGACGCTGGGTGGCCGGGTATGCCTCGAACCGCTACGTCTGGACGCGATTTCGTACTCTAGGTAGCAAATTCCGATGATCTCTTGCCTGGATGCTTCCGAGAGCACAACTTCGCGCCGAGAGTTCATGAAAACGGCCGAAATCGCGCCCCGCCAGGCGGCCCCAGCCGGCCCCGCCCGCCCCCGACGGCCTCAGCTGATGGTGACAGGCGTGCCGAGAGGAAGGGTGCCGGCCAGCTTGGTGATCACGTCGTTCGGCAGCCGGACGCAACCGTGGGAGGCGGCCTGGCCGATGGACCAGGGCTCGTCTTGGCCGTGTATACCGATCTGGGCGTCCCCACCGTTGAAGACGGAGTAGGCGTCGGAGAACCAGGCCAGCCCGAATATGTAAGGCCCGTACGCTCCGGTCGGGTCGTCTGGCCGTATCAGCTCCCATAGATAGGTGTTCCCCGCCGGCGTGGGCGTGCGCGGCGCGCCTATCGCGACCGACGTGGTCAAGACGGCCTGGCCGTCATCGGTAACCGTCAGCGTTCGCGCCGCCAGGTGCACTTGGACCTTGTATGCGGTCTCGGTCAGGGTCACGCCGCTGGAGGAGATCCACCCGAGGCTTCCGTTGGGTCGAACCGGGAGCTCCACGTGAAGCCACCCGGACGCATCGGGGTTTCCCAGCACGGCCACGACCTGGGGTATTCCGAACGGATCGGTCGCCGCCAAGGTGCCTACCGCCGGTCCTTCGGGGGCACGGCTGTAGGGCGTGGCCGCCGACAGGGTCGCTATCCAGGTCGATCCGGGCGCGGCCAGCGTGGGTCGGTAGACCTGCTTCGGCGCAGGAGTCGCAGCGGGCGCCGGGGGCGCCACCGGGGCGGCCGCCACGGCTGAGTAGCCCCGGCCCGATTCGGTGTGAAGGCCGGGGGCGAGCACGGCCGAGACGGCGAGCGCGGCCACTGCGACGACTGCCCCCACCGTCATCAGCGTGCGACGGATCACCGGTCGAGCCACCCGGCCATCCTGCCACGACAGTGGGGACCAGTAGGCTGCGGGATTGACTCGAATGCCCCAGGCCGAAACCTATTCCGAGACCCCTGGGCCGGTTCAAATGCGGCCCGTGCAGCGATCCCATTGGTGGCGCGAAGTGCTGGTCGTCGCCGCGTTCTACGGGCTGTACAGCCTGGTCCGTGACCTCCGGGGCGAACAGCCGGTGTCGAAATTCCAAGCCCTAACGAACGCCCACAGGATCATCCGGCTCGAGCGGTTCATCGGCATTTTCCACGAGTCGACGGTTCAGCACTGGTTCCTGAGCGACAAAGAATTCATCAAGCTCTGCGACGACTTCTACGGAAGCGCCCACTTCATCGCCGCGGCCGGGATCCTCATCTTGCTGTTCTTCCGCTTCCCGTCCCACTATCGCCTGTGGCGCAACACCCTCGCTTTCACAACCGGACTGGCCCTGATCGGCTTCTACTTCTTCCCGCTCATGCCGCCGCGCTTGCTGCCGCCGCAGTACCACTTCGTCGACACGCTCCAAACCATCGGCGGTCTGTGGAACTTCTCGTCCGGGGCCGTCAGCGACGTGTCCAATCAGTACGCGGCCATGCCCAGCCTGCACACGGCGTGGTCGGCCTGGTGCGCGCTCGTGGTCATCACCATGGTCCGGCCGTGGTGGGGCAAGCTGGCCCTGCTATATCCGGCGGCGACGATCTTCTGCATCGTCGTCACCGGCAACCACTACTTCGCCGACGCCATCGCCGGCCTCGCCCTGCTGGGCGTCTCCTACTTCTTGGCCCGCTTCGTCACCCAGGTCGTCGACGATAGAAGCGCCCGTCGCGAGGCGGCTGCAGAATCTCGACTGACGCCAACCGGCGACGTCCCGATCGAAGCCGACCCGAGCCCCCGACGGTGAAAGCGACGCAGCCCGCGCCGCTTCCGGCCGCGGTGTCCGGCGTGGCGCGGGTGGTCGACAGGCGCCTCGAGGAGATGTTCGAGTCGGAGCAGGCTCGATGGACCGAAATCGACCCCGACCTGATCTCTCCCTTGAGCGCCCTGCGCGCTTGCACCATGTCGGGGGGCAAAAGACTCCGCCCCGCGTTCTGCTACTGGGCCTTTGTCGGGTGCGGGGGGACGACCGACGATCCTGCCGTGGTCGACGCCGGAGCCGCGCTCGAAATGCTCCACACCGCGGCGCTCGTGCACGACGACGTCATCGACCGATCGGACCGGCGCCACGGGAGCGAAACGGTGCACGTCCAGCAGGCGGCCCGCCACGTCGCCGGCGGCTGGAAGGGAGGGTCCCAACAGTTCGGAACGGGCGTGGCCATCCTGCTCGGCGACCTCGCCCTCGTCTACAGCGACCGCCTCCTCGCCGGCTCGCCTGATGCCGCCGAGGCGGTGTTCGACGAGATGCGACTGGAAGTCAACTTCGGGCAATACCTCGACGTCCTCGGGTCGGCCCAGGGCGTCGACGTAGCCGGCGAGGTCGCGGTGGCCCGGGCCCGGCGCATCTGCCGCTACAAGACCGCTAAGTACACGGTGGAGCGGCCGCTCCACCTGGGCGCGGCTCTGGCCGCCCCAGAAAAGCTCGCTGAGGTGGCCGGTCCCCTGTCGCGATTCGGCTTGCCCCTCGGCGAGGCGTTCCAGCTCCGAGACGACCTGCTGGGCGTGTTCGGGGATCCCGTGACGACGGGCAAGCCGGTCGGGGACGACCTGCGGAACGGCAAACCGACGCTGCTCGCCAGCCTGGCCGCCAGCCGGGCCACGGGCGAGGGGGCGCGGATGATGGCGGACCGGTTCGGGGCCTCCGACCTGGATGCGTCGGAGGTGGCGGTGCTGCAGGAGGTGATCGAGACCACCGGGGCTCGAGCAGAGGTGGAGCGGACGGTGCGCTCGCTTCTCGACGCGGCGGTCGAGGCGCTCGGAACCCTCCCGCTTTCGGCCCCGGCGGTGGCCGCGCTCCGGGAGATCGCAGATTTCGTGGCGGGACGCGACCACTGAACACCCGCCACCGAAACGCCCCAACGGTGCGCGAGCGGTAGCCTCGGACCATGGTGTTGGAGTCGATCAACTCGCCCACCGACCTCGGCAAACTCGGCGTCGACGAGCTCGAGACCCTGTGCGGCGAGATCCGCTCCTTCATCGTTGAGGCGGTAGCGGCCAACAGTGGACACCTCGGCTCCAACTTGGGAGCGGTCGAACTCACCGTTGCCCTGCACCGCGTTTTCGCCTCTCCCCGCGACATCCTGCTGTGGGACACGGGCCATCAGGCCTACGTCCACAAGATCCTGACCGGTCGACGGGAGATGTTCTCAACCCTCCGTCAAGGCGGGGGGTTGTCCGGGTACCCGTCCCGTGCGGAATCTGTGCACGACTGGGTGGAAAACAGCCACGCGTCCACGGTCCTGAGCTACGCCCACGGCGTCTCGGCCGCCGTGGCGCGCAGCAGCACTCCCGACCGGCGGGTCATAGCCGTCATCGGCGACGGATCGATGACCGGCGGCATGGCTTTCGAAGGGCTCAACAATCTGGGCCACAGCGGCAGCCGGGTCGTGGTGGTGCTCAACGACAACGGCCGGTCCTACGCCCCGACCATCTCCCGGCTGTCGGAGAGCCTGACCAAGATCCGCCTCCACCCCGGCTTGAAGTCGGTGCGAGGCCGCATCGAGGAACGGGTGCGGGACCTGCCGGCGGTCGGCAACCTGGCGTCGCGCAGCCTCCAGGGCCTGTACTCAGCTGTCCGGGAAGTCATCGAGCCACCCGCCTTCTTCGAAGCGCTCGGGGTTCGATACGTCGGCCCCATCGACGGCCACGACATCGCCGGCATGGAAGTGGCCCTGTCCCACGCCGCCTCGTACGACGGGCCGATCGTGGTCCACGTGGTGACCCGCAAAGGGCGGGGCTACGCGCCGGCCGAGGACGACGACGAGAAGTGCCTCCACGACGCAGCCGTTTTCGACCCGGCCGTCGGCCCGGGGGAGGAGCAGCACGTCCTCAAGGGATACACCCAGGCGTTCAACGAGGCGATGATCGACGCCGGCGAACGCCACCCCAACATGGTCGCCATCACCGCCGCCATGCCCGGACCCACCGGGCTGCTTCCGTTCGCGGCTCGGTGGCCTGACCGGTTCTTCGACGTGGGTATCGCCGAGCAGACCGCGGTTACGTCAGCCGCAGGTATGGCGATGGGTGGGCTCCGACCGGTGGTGGCCGTCTACTCGACGTTCTTCTCCAGGGCCTTCGATCAGGCCAACATGGACGTGGGCCTGCACGGGCTCCCCGTGGTGTTCGCTCTCGATCGGGCCGGCATCACCGGGCCCGACGGCGCCAGCCACCACGGGACCCTCGACATGGCCCTGTGCCTACGGATCCCGGGCATGGCCATCTTCGCCCCGTCCTCGGCCCAGGAGCTTCCCGTGATGCTGGACACGGCGCTGGGCTTGAGCGGACCGTCGGCGATCCGCTTCGCCCGCGGTGGCGCCCGATCGGTGGGCGCGGACGCCGTCGGCGCCGGCCTCAACGCCCGCCGCGTGAGGGCGGGCAATCCTGGGTCGGTGTGCATCATCTCGGTCGGCAAGATGCTGGAGTCGGCCGAGGAAGCAGCCGACCTGCTCGCCGCCGACGGCGTGGATGTGAGCCTGTGGGATGCTCGAGTCGTTCGGCCGCTCGACCCCCAAATGATCGCTGACGCCGGGCGCCACGACCTGATCGTGACCGTCGAGGACGGTGTTCGATCCGGGGGAGCAGGATCATTCGTCTCCGATGCCGTGGCCGACCTGACGGAGACCCGAAACTGCCCGCCGGTACTGGTCCTCGGCATTCCGACCCAATACATCCCCCACGGGGCTCAAGACCAGATCCTTTCCCAACTCGGTCTGGATGGTCCCGGGATAGCCGCGGCCGCATCGAAGGCCCTTCCTCAACGCAACGACCTCAGCGGGTAAGGGCTCCATGGACAAAGCGTCCTACCTCGCCGCGGTCGCGTCCGGAGGCGCCGCCATCGGCGCCGCCGCTGACGGCAACCTCGACCTGCCGGTACCGAGCTGTCCCGACTGGGTCGTCGCCGACCTGGTCGCCCACATGGGCCGGGTGTACGGCTGGGTTACCGGGATCCTCTCGGGCGGCGGCCAGCCCCCGACCGGTTCCGGCCCAGAAGCACCTTCGGACCGGAGTGGGTTGCTGGCCTGGTACGGCGAGATGCGAGAGCGGCTGCTGGCCGACCTCACCGGCCACGACGCGGAGGACCCGGCCTGGGTGTTCGTGTCGTCGGCTCCCCAGAAGGTCGGCTGGTGGTACAGGCGCCAAGCCTTGGAATCTTCCGTCCACCGTTTCGACGCCCAATCGGCCACGGGACGGGCGGACCCAATCGAAGCTCCGCTGGCCGCCGAAGGCATCGACGAGTATCTGACCGAGTTCCTGCCCGGAATCATGAAAAGAGGCCGGGTCGAAGGTCTGAGCGGAACGTTGCACGTTCACGCCACCGACACGCCAGGCGAATGGTGGCTCGACCTCGACGCCGAGGGGCTGGCCGTGCGGCGAGAACACGCCAAAGCCGACACCGCCGTGCGCGGGCCGGCGTCGGATCTCTACTTGTTGCTGTTCAACCGTCAGACCGTCCAACATGGCAGCGTGGAAGTCCTCGGGAACGCCTCCGTCGTGGACGCCTGGCGCGGCGTGGCCTTTTAGCTGGAGGGCCCACCCGAGGCTGGCGGCGGCGGCGGCAGGGGTTCGATGAGTTGGGGGCCGTCGTTGCCCACTTTGTTGACCAAGGTGCTGACCGCGTAGGCCTCAAACCACTCCGACGGGGCCGGAACCATGAGACGCTCGACCGCCCCGGGATCAGTGCCCGGGTCCAGCCAAGCCGCCCAGTTGTCGGCCGCCAGCACGACCGGCATGCGGTCGTGGATAGGAGCCATCAGTTCGTTGGCGCCGGTAGTGACGATGGCACACGATCTGAGCGCCGGCGCTTCGAGGTCATCGTCGTCCCGCCAGAACTCCCACAGTCCGGCGAACGCCATCGGCCGGCCGTCTCTGCGCCGGATGGCGTGGGGAAGCTTGCCCACCTTCTTGCCGTCTCGGCCTTCGCGACGCTGCCATTCATAGAACGCGTCGGCCGGGATGATGCATCGACGCCTGGCCACCGCAGCCCGGAACGCCGGCTTGCTCGAGATCCCCTCGCAACGGGCGTTGATCATCCGGCTGCCGACCGACGGGTCCTTGGCCCACGAGGGAACCAGCCCCCAACGGAAGGTTCCGAGCGCCCGGCGGGGACCTTTTTTTCCGTCTGCGATCTCCCCCTTCGACGAACGCAGGGCGACCGCGAACACCGTGTCCGTCGGCGCCACGTTGTATCGGGCCGGCATCGGTTCCGCCCTCACTTCGTCCACGTCGAAGATCGAGGCCAGGTCGGCGACGGTCGACGTCGACGTGTAGCGCCCGCACATGATCTCGTCCACGGTACCGGGCCCCGACGATAGGGTGGCCCGGCGTGGATGACGGGGTGGCACTGGCGGGCCTGGCGAAGTCGTTCGGCGACGTCAAGGCCGTCCGGGGCATCGACGTCGAGATCCCACCGGGCGAGGTGGTCGCACTCCTCGGACCGAACGGGGCGGGCAAGACCACCACCATCGATATGATCCTCGGACTCCAACGACCCGACAGCGGTCGGATATCGGTCTTCGGGATGACGCCACAGGACGCGGTGCGAGCGGGCCGGGTCGGCGGCATGCTGCAGACAGGGGCGCTCATCGGGGAGCTGAGCGTCCGAGAGCTAATCACCATGGTCGCCAAGCTCTACCCCAAGCCGTTGGACGTCGAGCACGTCCTGCAAGTGACGCACGTGCACGACATCGCTGACCGCAGGGCCAACAAGCTGTCCGGTGGGCAGTCCCAACGGGTGCGATTCGCGGTAGCCCTGGTCTCCAATCCCGATCTCCTGGTCCTCGACGAGCCGACCGTGGCCCTGGATGTCGAAAGCCGCAGAGATTTTTGGGTGGCCATGCGGTCTGCGGCCGTGACCGGCAAGACCGTCCTCTTCGCCACCCACTACTTGGAAGA
>PMHU01000020.1 GCA_003156795.1 Acidimicrobiaceae bacterium | reverse complement strand
GGCGCCGCCCGGCTGAGGTCACTCCCACGTTCCCAAGCCCTCGAGGAGTTGATCGCCATTCCCGGAATCGGCCCGTTCTCGGCCGAGCTGATTCTTCTCCGCGGCGCAGGTGATCCGGACTTCACGCCCACCGCCGAACCGCGCCTCGCTCGTGCGATAGCGATCGCCTACGAAATGAAGACACCGCCCAGCGCCGCCGATATCGCCGAGATCAGCGAGGCCTGGAAGCCCTACCGCACGTGGGTCGCGCTCCTCCTCCGCATCATGCTCGAAGACGAGACCAACGAAATTGCAGGACAAGCCATCACCACAACGCCATCAGGACCGTGACTCCGTGCGGTCTCTACAGGAAGGCTGGGCTTTCCGCCTAGCGGTGCCCGCCGGGAAAAGCGCAACGGGGCCCTGCCACGCCGTTGTGGCAGGCCCCGTTGCGACCGAGGGGCTTCCTAGCAGTTCGAACTGAAGGTTCCTTCTGGGAATGAGCCCGCGCTTTGCCAGGTGCTCGAGCCGAGGTTCTGCCAGTTGACCTCCGCCCCACCGCACGTGTCCTCCCCGGCAAGGAGGACGAGTTGCGAGTTGGTGGTGCTATCCGACACGGGGATCAGTGACGGCTGGCCGACGTACTGGGAATTCGCGATCACAAATCGTGCCGAGTTGGTCCACTGGCTGTCGTAGCCGTTCGTCCAGTCGAAATACAGGTCTCCCGAGCCCACGGAGGCGGCGCCCACTAAACCGTTGTCGAACCCGGCCACCGAGAGACCAGAGACCACGGACCCTTTGATGGCGTCGCTGGTCGTGAGGTTGAGCCCTTGCGGATTCGACGACGAGGGATTGGCCGCGGGGTACGGCGTCCAGGAATCGAGGCCGTCGTCTTTACCCGGGGCGACGATGAAGCCGCCGTTGCCCTCCCCCGAAGCCTCGTCGTACTCGGCCATGGCCGGAGCCATCGGAAGCAAGAAGCCAAGGGAGTTCTTCGCTCCTGTCGGAGTCCCGCCTCCCGTCCATATACACGGGTTACTTGGCCAAACTAGGGGCCAAGGCTCTTTGAGATCGGCCACCGTCTGCTCTGTGTAAAGGGTTGCCGGGTCGCAGAAGTCAAAATCCTGCCCAGGGGTGCAAGGGCATCCGTCGGCTGGCCCGGCGTATTCGAACGCGATCGACAAGAAGCCATAGGTGTCGGCCATCGTCGGCTGGCTGTAGACGTCGTAGGAGAACTGATTGATTTTGTGCCACCCCTGGGCTCCGATTTGCTGCCACCAGATGCTGAGCTCGTTGTTTGGCCCTTCCGCGGCAACGACCACATCGTTGTCGATCTGGATGATCGACGGTGTGCTGTAGGTCGAACCGGCTCCGCCCAACTCCTCCTGGTTCCATGTTTCTTGGATGTTGGGGCACCCGTTCGTCCCACATGGGCCGAGGGCGTTCTGCCACCACAGGTTGAGGCTGTTGTTAGCCCCCTCAGCGACCATCGCGACCAAAGTGGATCCACCGTCGGTCAGAGCAGTGATCGATACCGGGGAGTAAACGGTGTTGGGCTGGGTGTTCTGTGCTTCCGACCACCCCGAAGTACCAACCACTTGGAACTACACGACTCCCTGGTTGTCAGAGCCTTGGCCGCCTAGAAGCAAGTAGTTGCCCACCTGCGCAAGGGTTACTCCCAGGGCCGGGTCGGAGGCGGCGTTCGCCGCGGGCACGGTAACGGCCGCGAGGCCAACAGCAGCCAGGGCCGCTGTCGCAACAATTGCTACGAGTCTCCTAAATGCTGTTGTAATCACCTTTCTTATCCTTTCATCACTTTCCGCCGCACCGAATGACGTGTACATACCATTAGTATTGCTGAATCGTACCTACCGTATGAATAGTTACATACTAAGAGTATGGCAGTCAAGAGCTGACGACGGATCTCGGACTAACTGGTCGGCGATGGCACGTGCCTGCCCACTCGAAGCAAACGACCTGCCGTTTGCCCGCCCGAGCTGGTTGCCGGCTGAGCCCAGCTCCTGCAAGCGAAAACGCTCCCGCCATTTAGCTCGACTAATTCCGGGGGACCCCTCAGATCAGCGAGCTGACTGGTATGACCCCTGATGTTCGATAGATCATGGTCATTGAGCGACCCTTAGCTCCGGACGAGACCGTTCATGACCGAGTCATGTCGTTCGACTGCAGATTTGGCCGACGCCTGGCGGTCCGATGGGTTGTCCCATGGCGAGAAGTCCGCCAGAAGGGCTGATGGCGATCCGTCCGCCAATGGCGAAGTGTCCCTGCTCTAGGTCCTTGGCCGCCTCGCCCGGTGGGCTGATCCCGATCGCCTCTGCGTAGAGAAGCTCTTCAACGGTGAATGCCCCTGGCCTCCTCTGGCTGCCTGGTGATCGACTTGTCGGCCCGGGCGCGCCGACGGTGATTCGCAAGGTCAATTCTGATCGGGGTTGCTCGCGGTCCCTGCCTTTCCGGCTTTCCCGGTGACGCCGTTCGAACCGGCGCTCCCGGCAGTCCCTGCCTTTCCGGTTCCCTGGCCGGCCGGACCGCCGGATCCGCCAACCCCACCGACGGCCCCGTTCCCGCCGGCCCCGGCCGTGACAGCATCGCCGCTGAAGGTGTTGCCGGAGTCGGCGAGCGGAGCCGACGCGCTGAAGACCGAACCGCCGTCGGCGTTGCCGCCCTTGCCGCCCTTGCCACCCTTACCGCCGGCTCCGCCCTCGCCACCGTTGCCGTTGGCCCCCGGGGAGCCCGCGCCCGTGCCACTCCCGTTGCCACCGCCTGCCCCGCCGTTGCCGCCATTGCCGCCACCACCGCCGGTGCCGCCGCCTCCTCCGTTGCCGGCGCTCCCCCCAGTCGCGGCATTGTTGCTGAAGGTATTCATCGTGATCGTGAGCTTCCCGGTGGCATAGACGGCACCGCCCTCACCGACAGCGCCGGCGCCGCCTGTGCCGCCGGCCCCTCCAGCGGCGCCGGGTGCACCGTTCGCGCCGCCAGCCCCGGGCCCGCCCAAGCCAAGCACCGTGCCAGCAGAACCGCCGGGGCCCCCACTTCCACCGGCCCCCCCGCTCCCCCCCGCGCCGCCACTGCCTGCCGATCCGGTGCTGTTGCCGTTGCCGCCGGTCGCGGTGTCGTTCTGGAACTGATCCCCGCTCACCGTCAACTGTGCGCCCTTGGCTGAGCCGTCGCCGTAGACGGCGCCTCCGAGGCCGGCGCCTCCGAGGCCGCCGGTTGAGCTGGCCGCAGCCGAACCGGCCGAACCGCCGGCGGAACCGGCAGCCCCTGCACCGCCGTTGGCGTCCGCGGCGCCCGATCCCCCNNCCCGCCGTTCTGACCCGAGCCCCCGTTGCCCGAGCTTCCGGTCACGCCGCTGCCCCCAGCGCCCCCAGCGGCGCTGTCGGAGGAGAATACGTCTGGAGAGCCCGACGACGTTAGGTCGGCCGAGCCACTGCTGTAGAGGCCGCCGCCTTCCCCGGCGCCCCCGGCGCCGCCCTTGCCGGCCACGCCCCTCTCGCCGCCGGCGGGGCCTGCCGCGCCGACGCTACCGGGAGCACCCTTGACGCCGGGCGCACCTGGGACCCCCGCGACGCCCGACGTCCCGCCGGCGCCGCCGTAGCCACCGGAACCGCCGACGCAGCACTCGTTCGTCGGGCCGCCACCCTCTCCGG
>PMHU01000284.1 GCA_003156795.1 Acidimicrobiaceae bacterium | reverse complement strand
CCTGCCCCTGCGGCCGCCCCCGCCCCTGCTGCCGCTCAGGCACCGGCCGCCGCTGCACCTGCGCCCGTTGCCGCTCAGGCACCGGCAGGGGAGTCCGTTCGGAGCTCTGGCTCGGGCGACGAGGGTCAGGGCGGGCGGGTGCTGTCGCCCGTGGTGCGCCGGCTGATCGGCGAGCATCAGCTCGATCCCGCTCAGATCCAAGGCACCGGCGCCGGAGGACGGATCACGCGCTCGGACGTGCTGGCCCTGATCGACCGCCGCAACGGGGGGACGACCTCCTCGGTAGTAGTCCGTCCAGCCGCTGCGCCGATTCCCGCGGGGACCGCGGCGGCGCCGGCAGGGGAGCGCGACACCGTGGTCCCCTTCACCAACATCCGGCGGCGCACGGCTGAGCACATGGTCAGGTCGAAGGCCACTTCGGCCCACACCATGGTGGCGGTGGAAGTGGACTACGCGGCCGTGGAGAAGGTGCGCGCCGCGGAGAAGGCCCGCTTCAAGGAGGCGGAGGGATTCGGCCTCACGTATCTGCCTTTCGTGACCCGCGCCGTTGTTGACGCCCTGGCCGAGTTCCCCAACGTCAACAGCTCGGTCGGCGACGACGCCCTGATCGTTCACCACGACGTCAACATCGGTATCGCGGTCGACCTCGACTTCGAAGGCCTTCTGGTTCCCGTGATCCACCAAGCCGACGGGAAGCGGTTGAGGTCGTTGGCGCGTGAGATTTCGGAGCTGGCCACCAAGGCCCGCACGAAGAGGCTGACCATGGACGACATCTCGGGTGGAACTTTTACCATTACCAACGCCGGGCCGTTCGGCACGTTCATCACCGTCCCCGTGATCAACCAGCCTCAAGTGGCGATCCTTTCGACCGACGGTGTGCGCAAGCGACCGGTTGTGATCGAGCTGCCGGACGGATCCGACGGCATCGCCATCCACCCCGTCGGCAACCTGGTCATGTCGTGGGATCACCGGGCTTTCGACGGGGCGTACGCCGCCGCCTTCCTCCGGGACATCAGGACCACCCTCGAGACGCGGGACTGGGCCGCCGAGCTGTGATCGAGTCGTCGGGTGCCGGCCTGGCTACGGAGGGCCGCGGCGCGCTGCGGACCCGTTGGTTGGGCCGGGTTCGGTACCAGGACGGCCTCGCCCTGCAGCGGGGCCTATGGTCGCACGGTCGCGACGACTGGCTGCTGCTCATGGAGCATCGCCACGTGTACACGCTCGGAGTGCGGGCCAAGGACGAGCACGTCCTCATCGACCCGGCCTCGGTCGGCGCCGAGCTGGTGCGTAGCGACCGAGGCGGCGACGTCACCTATCACGGCCCCGGCCAGCTGGTGGGTTACCCGATCCTGTCGGTGCCGATGGGCCCGAACGCATCTCCCTGCCATGTGCACAGGGTCGAGCAGCTGGTGATCGACGTGCTGTCCGACCTCGGTCTAGAAAATACGGGCCGCCTCGACGGGTATCCAGGGGTCTGGGTCGATCCCGGCGGCCCGGCACCCCGCAAGATCTGTGCCATCGGGGTGAGGATGTCGCGCTCACGGTCGATGCACGGCTTCGCCCTCAACGTGGCCCCCGACATGTCGTACTTCGGCCACATCGTGCCGTGCGGGATCGCCGACAAGCCAGTGACGTCCCTCGTGGGGGAGGGGCTCGACGTGCCGATGAAGGCGGTCGTCGACGCAGTCGTGCGGCACGCCGCGTCCATCTGGGGCCACAGGAGCGTCGACCGTCAGGACGTGGCTTGGAGGGTTGCCGACGCCGACCTGTCTCCATTCACCAGGGGCGAGGGACCGGGCCTGCCGGTCGGTACGAGCGCGCCGGTTCGCCACGCCCCACCGGCTCCCGAGGCGGTGCCAGTGCGGATGCTGACCCGACGGCTGTCCCAAGCGGGCGTGGACCCCGCTGCCGGCCTGGACATCGCGGCGCGCAAGCCTGAGTGGCTGCGGGTGAAGGCGCGCATGGGTGAGGACTACCGCTCCCTTCGCCACACCGTGCGCGATCTATCGCTAGTCACCGTGTGCGAGGAAGCTGGGTGCCCCAACATCTACGAGTGCTGNNGGCACGGCGACGTTCATGATCAATGGGGACCGGTGCACCCGAGCGTGCGGTTTTTGTTTGGTTGACACGCGCAAGCCCATGCCTCCCGACCCGTCCGAACCGGATCGGGTGGCCGAGGCCGTCGTGCGCTTGGGCCTGGCCCACGCGGTCGTTACCACCGTCGCCCGGGACGACCTCCCCGACGGCGGGGCCGCCGCTTTCGCCGCCACCGTGGCCTCGATCCGCCGTGGATCCCCGACGACAGCAATCGAACTGCTCGTCTCCGACTGCAAAGGCGACCCGGCTTCGCTCGAGTCCATTTTCGATTCGCGACCCGACGTTCTCAACCACAACATGGAGACCGTCGCCCGTCTCCAACGGGCCGTGCGTCCCTCGGCTTCCTACGCCCGCAGCCTCGCAGTACTGGCCCGGGCCAAGGCGGCCGGGCTCACCACCAAGTCGGG
>PMHU01000100.1 GCA_003156795.1 Acidimicrobiaceae bacterium | reverse complement strand
CAGGTGCAGTTTGTCGATGGCATTGCCGGCGAAACCCAGCAACGCTGGAAGGAGCGTCAGGGCGGCCAGCAGCACCATCAACACCGCCAAGATGCAGGCCGACGCCAGGCCGATCATGTAGGGCTGCCCGATCAGGAACAGCCCGAAGAGTGAGATCACGACCGTGCTCCCGGCAAAGAGCACGGACCGACCCGAGGTCATGAGCGAGGCGACGACGGCGCCCCGCGGGTAGCGCCCTTCGAAGAGACCCTGCCGGTAGCGAGTGGCGATGAAGAGCGCGTAGTCGATGCCCACGCCGATGCCGATCATGGCCGCCATCTCGGGGGCGAAGGTGGGGACAACCAGGAAATGGGTCATCAGCTCCAACAGCGCGATCCCTATGCCCAGGCCGAAGAGGGCGGTGATGATCGGGAGGCCCATGGCCACCACCGATCCGAAGGCCAGGAGCATGATGAGCATGGCGGCCGTGATGCCGATGCCCTCGCTCGACCCGGGCGCCGCCGCCGAGACGGTGGAGATCGGCGCGCCACCCAGCTGCACGTTGAACCCGCTCTTATCGGCGGCCTGCNNTGGTGCCGTCGGAGGAGATCTGGTGAGCCCCGCTGGACGAGAACGGGCCGGTCACCGACTGCACATAGGCCAGCGGGGCGAGTGCAGCCACCACCCGGTTGACGGTGGCCCGGTTGGCCGCGTCGGTGACGGGCGCCGCCGTATGGAAGACCACATCGGCTGTGTCACCCGCCTTGGCCGGGAACCGCGAGCTGAGGATGTCGGCCGCCTGTTGCGACGGCGTGTTCCCGGCCGTGAACGTGTTCTGGAAGTGGGTCCCCACCACCTGGGCCAGCACGGTGATGCCGATGAGCGCCAGGATCCAGAGGGCCAGCACGGTGCGGCGCCGGTCGTAGCAGCGGGCGGCCAGCCGGCCCAGAGCCGTCGTGGACCCGGTCTGGCCGGACCGGGCCGGGCCGGCCTTCATGGCTACCGCCACCACGGACTCCCTGTCACCGTTCTACTATTCATCACTAATGAGTTATAGCACGGAACTCACCATCGGTGAATATCTGTCCGGTGAAGATCGGTCCGGTGAGGATCGATCCGGTGAATACCCGTGCGCTGGTCATCTGTACGGCCTGCGCCCACCCGGGGGATGCCGATGAGTCCCGGCGGGCGGCGGCCCGGCAACCAAGATACGCGTGACGACATCATCCAGGCCGCCAAGCGCATCTTTGCCACCGGCGGCTACGACAAGACCAGCCTGCGGGCCGTGGCCCGCGAGGCCGGCGTCGACGCCGCTCTGGTGCACCACTACTTCGACGGCAAGTCCGACCTCTTCATCGCCGCCATGGCCCTACCCTTCGACCCCCGGCAGGTGCCGGGACCAGCCGGGCCCGGGCTCCACGGCCCCGAATTGTCCGGCGCATTCCTGGTCGAGGGGTTCCTGACCATGTGGGACCTGGCCGAAGGGACCGGGTCGTCGTTCGCCTCGTGTGCCGGTGCCATGGCGGCCTCACCCCAGGTGGCCGATGCCATGCGGGAGTTCCTGGCGGAACGCGTCTGGAGCCGGCTCCCCCGGCGGGAGGGTGAAGACGAGGCCACCGCGGCCATCCGCCGGGGCCTGGTGTCCACCCAGCTCATCGGCCTGGCCTTCACCAGGTACCTGACCCGTCTCCCACCGATCTCCACGGCGACCCCGGCGGAGATCGGTCGCTGGGCCGGGCCGACGCTCCATCGCTACTGGGCCGATCCTCTGCCCTCGTAGGAGTGGGGAAACTCCCTGCGGCCCTTGTGGTCGAACGGCGCAACCCCGACGGGGGCCGGTCAGCCCCGTAGCCGCCGCAGTTTGGCCATGACTTCCTTGCCGTTGGCCTTGTCGGCCGTCGCGACCATGACTGCATTCACGAAGAAGCCCGCCAACTTGTCCTCTCCCTCGAGGTAGCGGACCCACTGTTCCGGGTGCGCCTGCACCACCCCGGCCACCGCAGCCGCCAAGGTGTCCGACCCGAGCGCCTCGAAGCCCATCTCTTGGGCCACGGCGGCGGNNGCCGCCGCCACCAATCCGTCCAGGCCCAGATCGACCACGGCCCGGATCTCATCGAGCTCGGCCCCGCTCGCCGAGGCCTCCAACGACGCCCCCAGCGCGGCCGCCAGGTCGGACCGCCGGTCGGCCGGCATCGGTCCGAGCCCGGCACCGACCCGCGCTTGCCAGGCCGCATCAGGTGCCAGGGGGACCAGGTCGGGTTCGGGGAAGTANNGGCTCGGGGAAGTACCGGTAGTCGTTGGCCTCTTCCTTGGATCGCATGGTCGCGGTGCGACCCTCGTCCTCGTTCCAGTGGCGGGTCTCCTGCACGACCCGTCCCCCCTCCTCCAACAGCTGCGCCTGGCGGCGGGCCTCGTAGTCGATGGCCCGCCCCAGGCTGCGGAGGGAGTTGAGGTTCTTGATCTCGCAGCGGGTGCCGAAGTCGGCCGTCCCGAGCGGGCGGATCGAGACGTTGGCATCGACACGCAGGGAGCCTTCCTCCATGCGGCCGTCGGACGCACCGGTGGCCATCAGAATGCCACGCAGCTCGGTGACGTAGGCCCGGGCCTGGCTGGCCGATCGCAGGTCGGGCTCGCTCACGATCTCGACGAGCGGGACGCCGGCCCGGTTGTAGTCGACGAGCGAGTACTCGGC
>PMHU01000228.1 GCA_003156795.1 Acidimicrobiaceae bacterium | reverse complement strand
GTCAGCCGTCTCGTCGGCTCGCCTCCTGGCTACGTCGGCTACGAAGAAGGCGGCCAGCTCACCGAATCGGTTCGTCGCAAGCCGTTCTCCGTCGTGCTGTTCGACGAGATCGAGAAGGCCCACCCCGACGTGTTCAACGCCCTGCTGCAGATCCTCGAGGATGGCCGGCTCACCGACTCGCAGGGCCGCACTGTCGACTTCAAGAACACGGTCATCATCATGACGTCCAACTTGGGTACGGCCGACTTGCGGAAGACTTCTGTCGGCTTCGCCAAGACCGACGAGGCAGTCACTTACGAGAGGATGAAGCAGAAGGTCCACGACGCGCTCAAGGCCCACTTCCGGCCTGAGTTCCTCAACCGGATCGACGACGTCATCGTCTTCCACGAGCTGACCAAGAACGAGGTCACCGAGATCATCGACCTCATGGTCAAGCGACTTCGGGACCAGCTCGAAGCTCAGGGCTTGGGATTGGAAATCACCCAGACGGCCAAGTACCACGTGGTCGAGAAGGGTTACGACTCGACCCTCGGGGCGCGGCCTTTGCGTCGGGCACTCCAGCGCATGGTCGAGGATCCGCTCTCGGAGAAGATTCTCTGGAAGGAGTTCCGGGCCGGCGAGACGATAATCGTCGACGTCGAGCAGGACCCCGAGTTGGGCGAACCGGTGATCGTGTTCAGGTCCGTCGAAGGCCTCGAGCCACCACCGGTCGAGATGGCCGGCGCAGGCAGCGGAGAGTAACGGGTTTTCCCGAGGTCAAGCTCCATTGATCTCGGGCTTTAAGCGCCGAGCTGCAGCCGTCTCGGCGCTGCTGCTGCTGGTCGCGACCGCCAGCGGCTGTCGAGTCAACAGCGTGGTCACCATCGACGCCGGATCCGGAGGGCAAGGAAGGGTCGGCGTGACCCTGACTATGGATCAGGCGGCGGTGCAGGCCATCGGCGGCCGAACGGCGCTGACGGCCCAGCTGAGCGACGCCGACCTCCTAGCCGCGGGATGGAGCGTGACGGGCCCCACGACCGCTCCTGGTTCGACGGTTGTCATTACAGCCTCCCATCCCTATACGACCGTCACCGAAGCCAGCCAGCTCGTGGCCGACCTGGCCGGGAGCGGCCCCGCGTCCAGCCGACCGTTTCGCGTCGCCCTGGTCCACCGCAGCGACTTCTGGCACGTCTACACCGATCTGTCCGGCAGCGCCGACCTGACCTGCGGGCTCGGTTGTTTCGGCGACTCTGGCCTCGAGTCGTCTCTTGGGAGTTCGACCGGCATAGATCCCGCTCCCCTGGTCGCACAGGCTGATCAGACTCCAGCTCAGATCTTCGGTTTCGCGCTCGACGCCCGCCTCCCCGGGTCCATCCAGCACTCAAACGCCTCGTCGGACGAGGGCGGCTTGCTCCGGTGGACCCCGCAAATCGGACACGACGTGGTGATCTCCGCCACCACCGAGGACTGGAATTGGGGTGATTTGGCGCCGATCATCGCCGGCATAGGTCTCATTGTGGTCGCCTTCCTCGTTGCTGCCCTCGTGCTTTGGAGATCCAAGCGCCGGAAGCGCAAAGGCCGTGACGACGCAGCCAAGTCGGGCCGCCCCTCGAGCAAGCGCGGCGCCCACGCCAAGCGCCGACGCGGCGTCATCAAGTCCGTCACAGCCCCCTCGTAGGGTGTAGGTCATGGTGCGCCTGCGGACGATCCATCGTTGCACGGAATGCGGGGCCGGCTCACCCCGATGGGCCGGCCGCTGTCCGGGCTGCGGCGAGTGGAACACTCTCATCGAGGAAGTCGAGCAGGTCGGCGGAGCGGCCCAGACGCGGTCTGCTGCGGGTGGCCCGCCGGGGCGTGCCGCCACTGCGCTCCTGCTGACCGACGTTGGGGCCGACGGTACCGAGCAAGTCTCGACAGGCGTGTCCGAGCTGGACCGGGTCCTCGGTGGGGGCATGGTCCCTGGCTCGGTGACCCTCATCGGCGGGGAGCCCGGGATCGGTAAGTCGACCCTGCTCCTGCAGGCCGCGGCGGCGATGGCTCGCAACGGGGCCAGGTGCCTTTTGATCTCGGCCGAGGAGTCGCCGGCGCAAGTGAGGCTCAGGGCCGAGCGCATGGACGCCCTGGTCCCAGGGCTGTGGCTCATCGGCGAGAGCTCGATGCCGGCCATCCTTGCTGCCGTGCGCGACGTCCACCCCGACGTGGTCGTGGTCGATTCCATCCAGACGGTGTGGGATCCGGAGCTGGAATCGCCGCCCGGCTCAGTGGCTCAGGTCAAAGGCTGCGCTCACCAGTTGGTCACTGCGGCCAAGGCAGGCGGCCCGGCCGTGGTCATGGTCGGCCACGTGACCAAGGAAGGCGCGCTGGCCGGTCCTCGCGTCCTCGAGCACGTGGTCGACACGGTCCTTTCCTTCGAGGGCGACCGCCACCACGCCATCCGCCTTCTGCGCGCCGTGAAGCACCGCTTCGGTCCGACCGGCGAACTCGGCTTGTTCGAAATGACGGGCACCGGATTGCAAGCCGTCGCCGACCCGAGCGGCCTGTTCCTTGCCGACAGGAGATCGGGCAACTCGGGCTCGGTCGTTTTCCCGTCGATGGAAGGGCAGCGGCCCCTGCTCGTCGAGATCCAAGCCCTGGTCGTACCGACGCCGATGGTGAGCCCGCGCCGGTCGGTATCGGGCTTCGACTCCGGCCGGTTGTCGCTCCTACTGGCGGTGCTCGACCGCAGGGTCGGGCTGTCGTTGGTCAGCCACGAGGTCTACGTCTCGGTCGCCGGCGGGGTGAAGATCGGTGATCCCGGTGCCGACCTGGCCGTGTGCCTGGCCTTGGCGTCGGCAGCCACCAGACGCCCGGTGGACGACGACATGGTCGTCCTCGGCGAGGTGGGCCTCGGGGGCGAGGTCCGCCAGGTGACCCAGACGTCTCGACGGCTGGCCGAGGCTGCCCGTCTCGGCTTCAGGCGGGCCCTGGTGCCGGCTCGGGCGCCCGGCCACGCCGAGCTATCCGTCCGACACGTGGAGTCGCTCTTCGACGCTTTGGAGCGCGACCTAGGCCCGGCCTCGGCGCCGCCAAAGTTGCGGCTGGTGGGCGGGCCGGCGACGTCGACGGGCAACGAAGCCGGGTGACGCCGGCTCATCTGGACTACGGGGCCACGATCAGTGGCCGCGGTGGTCTCCAGTAGAGTCGACGCGGTGGAACGCCGTCGGGCCGCCATGATCGAAGCGCTTGGCGCCATCGCTCCTGGCCGGCCCCTCCGTGACGGCCTCGACCGTATCCTGCAGGCCAACAAGGGCGCCCTCATCCTGGTCGGTGACGGCCCCGAAGTCCTGTCGATCTGCTCCGGCGGGTTCTTGCTGGACGCCGAATTCAGCCCCCAGCGAATGGCCGAGCTGGCGAAGATGGACGGCGCCATCATCCTGGCTTCCGATGCCAGCCGCATCGCCCGGGCCAACGTGCACCTCATGCCCAATCCGTCCATCCCCACCACGGAGACCGGGACCCGGCACCGCACGGCCGAGCGCGTCTCCAAGCAGACGGACGCGCTCGTGATCGCGATCTCCCAGCGCCGGCACGTCGTCTCGCTCTATGTCGACGGGGCGAAATACATCCTCGAGGAGATCCCGGTCGTACTCGCGAAGGCCAACCAGGCGCTCGCCACGCTCGACAAGTACCGCACTCGCCTGGACCAGGTCTCGACGCGGCTGACCGCGCTCGAGTTCGAGGGCGGGGCGACCCTGCACGACGTGCTCACGGTGCTGCAGCGCTCAGAGCTCGTGACGCGGATGGCCGTGGAGATCGAGCGCTACATCGTGGAGCTGGGCAGCGAGGGGCGCCTGATCGAGATGCAGCTCGAGGAGAC
>PMHU01000300.1 GCA_003156795.1 Acidimicrobiaceae bacterium | reverse complement strand
CGACTTCTCCGAGGACACCTACCGCGTCCTAACTGCGGCCGACGCAGCAGTGATGGTGCTGGACGTGGCCAAGGGCATCGAACCGCAAACCCTGAAGCTGTTCGAGGTATGCCACTCCCGTCGTCTGCCGGTCATCACGTTCCTCAACAAGTGTGACCGCCCGGGCCGATCACCTCTTGAGTTGCTGGACGAGATCGAGGAGCAGATCGGTCTGGTACCGACGCCGGTCACCTGGCCCGTCGGGGAACCAGGTAATTTCCACGGTGTCATCGACCGCCGCGACGACGCCTTCGTGGGGTTTTCGCGAGCAGCGCGAGGCGGAGCCGCGGAAGCCGACGAGTTCAGCCTCAGCCGCGACCAGGCGGCCGCGGAGTTGGGTGCCGACTGGGCCCACGCCATCGAAGAGGTGGCCCTGCTGGACGAGGTCGGGGCCTCATTGGACGTACCGAGCTTTCTGGCCGGGCGCACCAGCCCGCTGTTCGTCGGTTCGGCGCTCACGAATTTCGGGGTGCGCCACCTGCTCGACGCTGTCATCGACCTGGCGCCCGGACCGTCGCCCATCGAGGACGCGGCTGGCAATCCGAGGGACCTGGATTCGCCGTTCTCGGGCTTCGTGTTCAAAGTGCAGGCCAACATGAACCCGGCCCACCGTGACCACGTGGCCTTCGTAAGGGTCTGCTCGGGTCATTTCGAGCGGGGCATGATCCTGACCCACGGGACCAGCGGCAAACCGTTTGCGACCAAGTACGCGGCGTCGGTGTTCGGCTCGGACCGGGAAACGATCGACGACGCGTGGCCAGGCGACGTAATCGGGCTGGTCAACGCCAGCGGATTGCGGGTAGGTGACAGCCTCTACGAGTCGTCCCCGGTGACGTTTCCCCCCATTCCGGCTTTCCCGCCGGAGCTGATCGCCACTGCCCATCCGCGTGACCTGTCGAGGTCGAAGCAGTTCAAGCGGGGTTTGGCCCAGCTGGAGCAGGAAGGGGTGGTGCAGATACTTCGCCGCAGCCTCGACGACCCCACCCCGATCCTCGCTGCCGTCGGCGTCATGCAGTTCGACGTCCTACAGCACCGTATGGAGCATGAGTTCGGAGCTGCCGTGTCACTGACCGGTCCCCACGAGCGGACGGTCCGCCGTACCGACGAGGCCACGGCGGAGAAGCTGCGGGCCTTGAGCGGAGTCGAAGTGCTGCACCGCGGTGACGGAGCCTTGCTGGCCCTGTTCCAAAGCCCGTACTGGCTGGCCCGCGTCGCGGCCGATCACCCTGACTGGGTGCTGGAGCAGATCGTCACGACGTAGCCCGGGGCCCCTCTGCTCGGCCCGGCCCCGAACCCAGCTCCTCTGGGGCGAGCGACGAAACGAGCCGACTGGTCAGGGCGATCCAATTGGCGGTATCGGGGTCGGCCAGCCCGGCCGTCTTGAGGTGCGTGAACCCGATGCCGAGGGCCATGCAAAATCGGGCCAGTACTGCGGTGTCCCATTCGAGACCCACGTCCCCGTCGACTTGGGCCCGGTCCATCAGCCGGCCCACCTCGTGCTCCATGGCCGCCAAGGCCGCGGCGACCCTGAGACCCACGTCGGCGTCGCGCCGGGCCGCCGCGAACATCTCCACGAAGAGCTGCCGCTGCATCGGATCGGGGTCGGTCACCATGCGCCTGGCCATGAGGAGAAGCCGGTTGGCGGCGCTCACCCCGGCCTTTCGGGCTTCCTCCATGTCGACGACGGCCTGCTCGGACCCCCGCTCGATCGTTTGCAGCAACATCTCCGCTTTGTCCCGGAAGTTGGCGTAGATGGCCCCAGTGGTCAGCCCGGCCCGCCTCGCCACCATGGCCACGGTGGTTCCCTCGTAGCCCCGTTCGCAGAAGACTTGAGCGGCGGCATCCAAGAGCCGATCGCGAGTGCTCGGATCCACCCCCGGCGTGGCGTCCACAGGGAGCGATCGTAGGTGCCGTCACCGGATGGTGCCGCGACCTCCGATCAGGGGGAGGTCGAGCGGGGTGACCCAACCGGGGGGCAGGTCGTTGACGGCTGGTATGGCGTTGAGGGCTCGCAGCCCGGTGGCCAGGCATCCGGCTGCGGCGGCGTCGCGCCCGCTGCCGTCGGTAAAGCGAAAGGCCGTCTCTTGTGTGATCGACGGGCTGCCGTCGATCTCCACCCGGTAGACGTCATCCTGATTGCCGGTCGGCCAGTCCGGCGCCGAGCCGGCGCCCACCCGGTTCACGTGCTCGAGGCAGATCCTCGGCTCTCCCCCGACAATTCCATTTACGGTAAACCGGATGGCGGCCACGCTGCCGGGCGCCACCGGCCCTCGAGCGGTGGCGATGGCCTTGTCGGTGACCCACTTCTCCCACGTCGTCGTGATGTCATCGAGCTCGACGCCGGCGGCGTGGGCCATCATGGGCACCGTCGCACCCCACGCCAAGACGAGCACGTCGGGGATCTCGAGGATGGACTTGTGCTCCGGCGGCTTGCCGATGCCCATCTCGGTCTCATAGTCCCCCGCATAGTTGGTGTAGTCGACAAGCTCGAGGGCGCGGACGGACCGCACCTCGCCGCACAGCCCCATGAGCGTCAGCGGGAAAAGGTCGTTGGCGAAGCCGGGATCGATCCCGGTGGTAAAGCACGACGCGCCCCCTTCCTCGCACGCCTGGGTGATGGGGTCGATCCAGTTGGGCGGGTTGTATTTAGACGCCGGCCAGACCCAGGGGGTCATGGCGGTCGAGACCACGTCGATGCCGGCCCGGAGGAAGGCGCCTATGACCCGGATGTTCTCGTCGGCGTTGGCTGCCGTCGGGCCGTAGTGCGCCAGGGCGTCGGGTCGGAGGGCGACCAGCGACTCCAAGTCGTCGGTGGCCGGGACGCCGATCGGCGCGATACCGGACAGCTCACCCGCATCACGACCGACCTTGGACGGGTCGTGCACGCCGACTC
>PMHU01000325.1 GCA_003156795.1 Acidimicrobiaceae bacterium | reverse complement strand
ATCCAGGCGGCGCCCCCCGAAGCGAGGCAGAAGGTGTTCTTGAGTTCGCCCCCCACCGCCAGGACAGGAGGGGATTCGAAGGGAAGACTCACTGGGAGCGGGGCGTAGCCGCGGGACCGCCGGATCGGAAGCTCATGGCCGTCGATCACACGCACGACGGAGTCGTCGCACGGCACGTGGATGGGCCGGTCGTGCAGGAGCCAACCGTCCGCGATCCCTGCGAGTCGACGCTTCGCCTCTTGGTCTTGGTAGCAGATGGGCTCGTCGGTCAGATTCCCGCTGGTCATCACCAAGCAGTCCGGCCCAGGGCGATCGCCGTCAGGAACGGGCTGGAACAACAGGTGGTGCAGCGGCGTGTACGGGAGCAAGACTCCAATCAGCGGGTTTCCTGGGGCCACCCCCGCCGCCACGGGAGATCCCTGGCGCCGACGGAGGAGGACGATCGGCCGCTGCGGGCTGGAGAGGAGCGAAGCCTCAACCGCGTCGATGTGGGCGACCTGACGGGCGGCCTCGAGGTCGCGGACCATCACCGCGAAGGGCTTCTCGGGGCGGTCCTTGCGGTCGCGCAAGATCGTTACCGCGGCGTCGAGGTAGGCATCGCATGCGAGGTGGAACCCGCCCAGTCCCTTGACGGCCACGATCTCACCCCGGTTGAGCGCAGTGTGAGCCGCCAGAACGACCCTGTCGGTGCCCTTGACGATACCCGCAGCCGTCTCGAACCACACTTTGGGCCCGCACTGCTCGCACGCGATGGGTTGGGCGTGGTAGCGCCGGTCCGCCGGGTCTTGGTATTCGCAAGCGCAGGCCTTGCACATGGCGAAGCCACGCATCGTCGTGTTGGCCCGGTCGTACGGGAGGCGCATGGTGATGGTGAAACGCGGCCCGCAGTTGGTGCAGTTGATGAATGGATACCGGAAGCGACGATCCGACCGATCGAACATCTCCGCGACGCAGTCGTCGCACACCGCCGCGTCCGGCGAGACGAAAGCGGAGACACGCGCCACACTCCGGCTCTCGACGATGCGAAAGAGCCGTTCGCCTCTGACCGCCTCAACCTCTTTGTCCACCGCCTCGATCCTCGCCATCGGCGGTTTCTCGGCCACCAGCCTCCGCTCGAAAGCAGCGACGCTCGAGACCGAGCCCTCGACTTCGACGAACACTCCTTCGGTGTCGTTGCCTACCAGGCCGGCCAGTTGCAAATCGGCGGCCAACCGGTGGACGAATGGCCGAAAGCCGACCCCTTGGACCACACCTTTGACTCTGAGTCGGTGCCGAACGAGGCCTTCCGCTCCCTCGACCACTGGAGCCGCCACCACCAGGCCTGCCCTCAAGCGGGGCGGCCGAGCGTCACCGCGGCTTCGCGATGGAGCCTCCCGAAGTTGTAGTAGGCCGCACACGCACCTTCGGACGACACCATGCAGGTGCCGATCGGTGTCTCGGGGGTGCAGGCGGTGCCGAACACTTTGCACTCCCACGGTTTGATGACGCCCTTGAGCACCTCGCCGCANNTCGCCGCACTGGCAGGCCTTCGGATCGGCGACCCTGACACCTGGCACTTCATATAGGAGCTCGGCATCCAGCGCCGCCAGCTCGGGGCGCAGCTTCAAGCCGCTCTGAGAGATGAAGCCCAGTCCGCGCCACTCGAAGTGGGGGCGCAGCTCGAACACCTCGCCGAGTAGGGCCAGGGCGCGAGGGTTACCTTCCTCGAGTACGACCCGCGTGTACTGGTTCTCCACCTCGCAGCGGCCCTCGCGTAGCTGCTCCAGGAGCATCACTATCGCCTGGAGTATGTCCAACGGCTCGAACCCCGCAGTCACCAGAGGCTTCCCATACTGGGCCGGGACGAACCGGTACGGCCGTTGACCGACGACCGTCGACACGTGGCCGGGGCCGAGGAATCCATCGAGGCGCAGGTCCGGGGATTCGAGGATGGCTTTTATGGGCGGGACGATGGTTACGTGATTGGAGAAGACGCTGAAATTCGGGACACCACGTTGGCGGGCTTGCAGAACCGTGATGGCGGTCGAGGGAGCCGTGGTCTCGAAGCCCACGGCGAAGAACACCACCTGGCGATCGGGATTCTCAATGGCGAGGCGCAGCGCGTCCAGGGGCGAATACACGAACCGGACATCTGCGCCTTCGGCTTTGGCCTGCAGCAGGTTTCCCTGACTACCAGGAACCCGCATCATGTCGCCGAAGGACGTGAACGTTACGCCCGGGGTCTTCGCCACCGCTATCGCGTCGTCGATCCGTCCCATGGGTATAACGCAGACTGGGCAGCCTGGACCGTGCACCAGCTCGACCGAGGCGGGAAGGATGTGCTCGATCCCGTGCCGGTAGATGGTGTGGGTGTGGCCGCCACACACCTCCATGAACTTGAAATGATCGTCACCGGCGAGCTCGGTGATGCGAGCGATCAGGGCCCGGGCCGCGACCGGATCTCGGTACTCGTCGACGAAGCGCATCGCCCTTCTACGCCACGCGTCGCAAGGTGTTGCTTACGAGAGGTGAGCTCCCCGACACCATCTCGGCGGCCTTCCCGGCTAGATCTTTGGCGATCATCAGACCGCTGCCGATGATGTCCTTGACCTCTTCTGAACTGCGGATGGTGTCCCAGGCGTCCATCAACTCCGTGTAGCCCTTCTCACCTGCCCGGGTGCCCAGAAAGTACCCGATGAACACTCCGATCGCTGCTCCCATCTCACTCTCCTTCTGTACTTGTGGTGATCCTGGACTCGAATAGGGCGGCCAGTTCGTCCTCGTAAGCCAGCCCCATCAGCTTTAAAGAGGCCAGCGCCAGTTCGGCTTCCCGTTCGTCGATCTTCGACATGGCGAAGCCAACGTGAATCAGGACCCAGTCTCCGGGCCGAGCCTGGTCGTCTTCCAGGAGTCCGATGTTGATGACCCGGCTGACGCCCGAGACCTCAGCTCGGGCCAACTGGTCGTTGGAGTCGACCAGCTCGATTATTTGACCCGGTATTCCGAGGCACACTTTCCGTCTCCCCCTAGGCTCCGCGATACTCGATGGACTCGAGCACGAGTTCGTCTCCTCCGACGAGTTCGACGCCCAGGCCGCCGCAGTTCGGGCAGGCCATCGGTATCTCCTCGGCGTTCCACGTCTCCAGACAATCCGAGCACCTGGCCCTGACGGGCAGGAGGACCAACTCGGCCGTGGCGTCCTCGGCGACGGTGCCGGCTGCGGCCACGGCGAACGATTGTTCAAAGGCCTCCGGATGGACGTGGTGGAGACGACCAACCTGCACTTTGACCCGCGCCACGTTTCGGGTACCGGCCCGTCGCTCGACGGCATCGACGATCGAGCTGCACAACCCGAGCTCGTGCACGGCCTCAGCCTTCCTTCTCGGCGACGATCTCCACCCGCACGACCACGTCGGGCTCGACTTTCAGCATGAGCATCTTCGGCGGCTCCATCCCGAAGTCCCGGATGTCGAAAACGTGCTGCCCGGCCAAGGTCACCGTCTTGTCGTCGACGAACGTCACGGTCATGTCGTCCTCGCAGCGCTTGGTTACGCCCCGGAAGCTGAGGTCACCAGAAACCCGATAGCTGCCATCGGTGCCTGACGACTTGAGACCAGTGAGAACGCCGTCAATGCTCGGATAGCGCCGGACGTCCACCCTCTTCTGAAGCTCTCGGTCCTCGAGACGGTTGCCCGAGCTCAACCTTGAGACGGCAAAGGACAGCTTGCCGACCGGGTCCCGACTCAAGTCGACGTGGCCCGACGCATCCGGATCGAGTTCTACGTACCCTTCGAGGCCGTCGGCGACGGAGTGGATCGGGTGCACGCTCGAACGAGCGTCGATCCACACCTGCGACCGCGCAGGGACTATCCGGTAACGGGCCACGTATGACTACATCTCTCGAAGTTTGAGATACCGAGCGACGTCGGGCAGCGACTGAATGGCCAAAGCTGCTATCGCGGTGAAAATTAACGACACAATAAAGCGACGGATCATGCCGCGGTCTCCTTTCCAGAGGTTTGGTACAGGTTCGCCACCACCTGGCAGCACATCTCGACAGCGGGCTCTACGGCGGCCGCCACCGGCTCGGACAGGCCGATACCTTCCTCCAGGCTGGCCGGCTGGCACCCGACGATGAGGATCTTTTCGACGCTTCCTCCCAGACGGGCCAGCGTCCCCATCACGATGGCCGGATTCATGCTGTGCGCATCCAGGACTCCAGCCTCGTCGCTCTGCAACGACGCCACGTCTGGCTCGATGACGGCCACCGTACCCGGCACCTCACCCATCGGCACCGCATCGATCAGTACGAGAGAGTCGTATCCATCGAGCAACTCGTAAGCGAGGTGAACGCCCCGGATCCCGAACTCGGCCACGCGAACGCCTTCTGGCATCTGGCGGGACTTGAGGCTGTTGGCGACCTCAACCCCGAACCCGTCGTCGCCGAGGAAGATGTTGCCGATGCCGGCGACGAGCGTCTGGCGGGTCATCGGGTCGCCTCGGCACTGGTTGCCGGTTCGACCTCGTCCGGGAAGAAGTACAGGTACCGGCCCTGCCATGCGAGCTCTTCGGTCGCCGGATCGTCGTCCACCGACACCGCCACGTGCACGTTGCCGTCGACGTCTTTGAAGACCCCCGCCACCGTGGCGTTGAGCCCGGCGAAGAAGAAGTCATGGGCGTCAGCGCGCCGGTTGGGGTGCAGCACCACACGACTCCCGCGCTTGACCGTGACGCCTCGTACCATCACGGAGTCGGTGGCCGGATCGACCTCGGAATCCGAACCCGGATCCCACCAGGGCACCTGCCCGCCTCCAGGTGGCTGGTCGCTCGGCGGCTCGGCAGCCGTCGCTACTTCCGAGTACGTGGGCACGTCCTGTATGGCGCGGACGATGCCGTGCAGGCGCTCCCACATCTCCGGAGGCATGTCGTCGCACCTGTCGATGATCGCGGCCGACCGCGGGTCGGTGCCCCTGGCTTCGGCCTTCTCCTCGTCGGTCAGGGTCAGTACCCTCAACGCCAGGATCTCGTCGATCTCGGTGGAGTCGTACAGGTCGCCCGGGCTTTCGGGCGCCACTTCCGGATGGTCGTACAGGATGATCGGCGAGGACAGCACCACGTCGTCGGACCCGATGAGGACCGGGAACGTTCCGTCGTTGATGCAGGCGGCAGCTGAGGCCGCCGCGTCTGGCGGCGGATCGATGATCGACACGAAAAGGGCGCCGTCAAGAGCGAGCATGGTGTGGACGGCCACGAGGGAATGCCGAACGATCTCGTCCCGAGTCGCTCCCGGCCGGACCCAGCCGCTCGTGTTCTCGACCACGACGACCACCTTGACCAGGGATTCCGACCCAGCAACCCACTCGGTATCGATTCGTACCCGCCCGCCTATCGAGTCCCGGCTGCGGACGGCTCGCCCGTGCACCGTGCCGTCGACGTCACATATGTCCTCGTATTCCAGTCCGCTCGGGAACTCGAAATCGTGGTGATTTGCACCCGGACCGAGAGGGAGCAGCGGGCGCGGACCCACGTCGACGACCCGTTCGACCGCCTCCTCCCAATCGACGTGGACCTGACCGTCGACGTCGAGTCGGGAGACCGGGAGGAAGACGGTCGGATCGCCCGTTGCAGCTTCGATGACCCGCCGCTGCACCTGCAGGAAACGGATGCGAACCGAAAGCTGCGGGGCCGCACCGACACGCGGCCCCAAGTCCACGATGCATTCAGTTCGGGTGGCGGCTCGCTCCGAAGGGTCGGAGGCGCTGACCGCGCCCGGCACCAGGACGCCGAACTGCCAGCGCACCTGGTTCTTGCGAGCCGACGCCCGGTATGGGTAAAGGACGTATCCCTCGTACAGAACCGCGTCGGCAACGGAACGAGCCACCGCGAATCGGTCTTCGGTGTGCGTCGGGGCGGGGGCCGACATCAGTCGTCCCCCGCTGCCTTGAGAAGGTGTTCGACGGCTTGATCCCAGGTCGGCAGCGCTCGGGACGCCTTGTAACACTGCAGGGCGTCGAAGGTGTCCCGGTCCAGCCTGATCCATCCGCTGTTGGGGAAGTACTGGTCCATCAGATCGCGCCACACCGCCACCGGAAGGCGAAAGTTCGACTCCTGCTCCCAGCCGACCGGCTCCGCCGAGAATCCCGAATCGCCCCGGGTGAAGACCGTCCCGGAGAACAGCAGGATCAGTGGTATCTCTCCGTCGGAGAGCGAGTGCATGTACTTGGCCCCGGCGACCTCGAAGTCATACGTGCACTCCACTGGGAGGTCGACGTCGATGGAACCGGTGAAGCCCGGCGTGGTGCACGTCGCGTGCGTCCACAGAAACGGGCGTAGCGAGTTACCCCACTGGGGCGTCTCCCCGAACATTTCGTAGAGCCGGCTCTCCTCTTCGGAGTCGTAGCGGCGCCTCTGCGGTTCGATGCGGATCTGGGCTCGGACGACCATGGCGTGGACGACGGCGCCGCTACCTTCCGCGATTCGAAGACGAAACATGATCGTGGGGCTGGCGGCGTGGTGCGCCGCCTCGACGCCGAGCACCTCGAAGGAGAGCGCGGTCATCGGGCCCGAGCGCGGAGGTCGATGAAGAAGGCGTCCATGGCCTGGTGGGCTTCCCGCCCTCCGTCGAAGCCGCGCCACAACCGGCGCAGCTGGCCAACCAGCTCGTAGCACGCGTCGATCGGCACCAAGTACGCCTCCGGCCCCATCCCGGCATCCTCGTGATTGCCGTTGACGCCGCCCCCCGGTCCCCGCTCGGCCCTCACGAGGAAGGCCTCGACGTCGGGCTGCATCGTCTCCAGCACCGGGTTGGTCGCCACCAAGTCGGCCCAGGCGTCGAGGGAAAGCTCGGATTCCGTGGCCCCGGCCGGACCGGGATAGAAGGCCACCACCTGACCCAGCGAGCTGTTGAAGAAGAAGAAGACCATACCGACGGGGATCTGAAAAGCGTCCCACTGCCCCGGCGACAGGCCGAAATCCGAAAGACTCAGATAGCGGTCCGGCACGGCGCGGTAGTGGCCTCCTCCCGCGCCCTCGGAGGTAAACAAGAGGTAGCACCCCCGACAGGCGCACAACAGGTTTCGGGCCTCGAGGTCTACGAGGTGCCCGTGTTCATCCGAGATGGGCTCCATGCAGATCTCACAGCGCTCTCCGGCCAGAACGACGGGACGCGGCTTCTGCTGGCGTATCCGCTGCAGGACTGCCAGCGGATCGTTCACGCCATCACCTCTGAGGGACAGCTCTCGTAGTCCGGCTTGCGACCCAAGGCAACCGGCGTTTCCACGCCCGCCTCAGACGGCTGCTCCACGTCGATCCTCACGATTTCTGGTGCGGCCTCGACGATGGCCCGCTCCACGGCATGCTGGAGCGTCACCGCCGACGACGGGCACCCGTCNNCGAGCAACTCGACGTCGCCCCCGTGCTGGGCGAGAAACGGCCTTACTTCAGCCAGCGCCGATTCCACCCGGGCCTGGGTGGAATCGGGATGCAGGCCGTGAACCAGCAGAAGACTGGCCAACAGTTCGTCTTCAAGCAGTCGCGCCATCAGGCCGGGCGAGAATCCATCTGCCGCCATCTCAGTCACCCGCGTCAGGGCGGCTCCATACAGGTCGGTGACCAGCCGAACCAATTCCTCGGCGCGGGCGTACATGCGAGGTTCTGCTCCCGCCTGCAACTCGTCGAGGAGCTTCTCGATGCGGTCGCCGACGGCTCGGAGGTTCTGAGGAGGGGCCATCATCCTCCGGTGGGGCCCGGCATCAATCGGCCAGTTCTGGATTCGCCACCTGGGTCGGCGAGTGCAGCTTCTTGAGAACCTTTCCCTTGCCGAGGTACATGTGNNGCACGGATCGAAGCTGCGCACCGTTCTCATGATGTCGATGCCTTTGAAGTGGTCGAGGTCGTTCTCCTCGAAGATCTGGCAGCCCATGACGGCGTCTTCATACGGACCCGGAGTTCCGTAGACGTCGCGCGGATTGGCGTTCCACGGGGTCGGCGGGTACGGGTGGTAGTTCGCTATCTTGCCTTCCTTGATCACCATGTGGTGGGAAAGGACGCCGCGAACCGCCTCGGTGAAGCCGCAGCCGATGGCCTCGTCGGGCACTTCGAACGGCTCCCACGTCTTGGTCTTGCCGGCCCTCACGTCAGCCAGCGCCTTCTCGATGAAGTCGAGGGCGGCGGCCGCCGCATAAGCCTGGAAGTACGTCCGGGCCCGGTCCCTCTCGATGGTGTTGGACCACTGAGGGACCTTCCATTCGAGGTCGACCGCAGGCTTCAGCGCCGTCTTCGGCAGGTGGATCTTTACGCTGGTCCCTGTCGCTTTGATGAAGTTGGTGTTTACCAGACCCGATAGGGCCGTGGACCACAGGCGTGCGAGGGGGCCGCCCCCCGTGTCCAGCGCGAGGTGATCCTTGCCGTCGAACCAGCGGGGCGACATGACCCAGCTGTACTTCTCGTCGAAGTCCCGCTTCTGCGGCAGGGGCAGGGTGTGCTGATTCCAAGGGTGGTTGCGGTCCACCGGGTTGCCGAGCGGATCCTTGGTGACGAACATCTCCTGGTCT
>PMHU01000309.1 GCA_003156795.1 Acidimicrobiaceae bacterium | reverse complement strand
CGCACAGGATTTCTCGAACACGGGCAGTTGTATGCCTGGGACCACGGGCGGCGCCGCAGGCGCTTGAGGCTCGCTGCTGCTACACCCAGTGATGAGGGCGACGACGGTGATGAGAACGAGCGCCTGTCGAGCCCTCAGTGCAGCAGTCATTGCGTAGGCTCCCTCCTCCGCCTTCATTGTCCCATCTTGCCCAACCTCGCCGGGTGGCTTGACCTGTTGCCAGTCTCCCTGCCTCGACGCCGAACGATTCTTATCTGCGCTTGTCGCCACCGGCTCCTGACTGTCGGCGTTGGGCGCCAGATCGCCTAAGACACCGATATAGCGCTTCCAGCCTCAAACCTGGTCTGGAAGGCCAAGACCGGATCATCAACGGAGTCAGCTGCCCCAGAGCCCGAAGATCAAACCCCCGCGTCACGGGATCTCACTTGCGGCTTCTTCGGAGCAGCCCTAACGAGCAGCCCCAACGAGCAGCCCCCACGGAGCAGCCCCAACGGTGTTCGAACCCGTGCCTCCACCTTGAGAGAGTCACCGACGCGTACGAACAACGGACACTTTGGGACGGCGACAGACAGTAGTGGCTGGTCAGGAGCGGCCAAGTCGAATCCCCGGACATGCACGACGGCTTTGGATCGCTGAGGCAGCGCGATGGAGCGCTGCGCTAGTCCCCCGTCGCGGGCCCGGCGGCGGTCGTTGCGCGCCCGGAGGAAGCGACTTTACCTGGCTACCGACGAAAGCCGTAGAATAGGCCTTTACAGCAATAAGCGACGTTTAGGCAGCCGCTCATTGCGCCCGTGCCGCCGTTTGGGCACATTCAGCCTCCGCGCCGCTTGCCGACAATCGAGAATTGATCTCCTCGTCGACACGCAGACGTTTGGATCTTTGCCTTCGGCTGACTACATTGCCTCTTTAGGCCTTTGGCTGGCACCCCATTTGTGGCGATTCTGGTCGAAGGCCGCCTCGCATTGGGCGAGTTCCGACGAACAAAGGGGATACACCCATGAAACGAGCATGGTTGGCAGTGCCTGCCGTCACGCTGCTTTGCCTGTCGATCCCGACGGGCGTGACCAGTGCCGCAGCGGAAACTGCGGCGACCACAACCCACGTCTCNNCGACCTGGGGACCGCTCACGCCCGGCATCACCGAGTGGGTCTCCCAATCCGCCACGATCGGATCGAACACTAGCTGCACCAGCCCCGGTTACAACACGATCAGCGCCGCGTTACTCGCAGCACCGTCGGGCGCCACCATCGACGTCTGTGCCGGGACTTACGACGAGCAGCTGGCCATCGTCCAGCCGGTGACACTAAAGGCCAAGGGCGCCGTCACTGTCCAAGGCCCGTCCAGCCCGGCGGACAATCTCACCGGGTGCGACGCCGACGGCGGGTCGCAGCCCAACCAGGACGTCGTTGACATCTGCGGCGCAGGGACGGTCGAGATCACTGGGTTCACCATCGCGGGCGGGTGGTCGTCCAGCGCCTGCTACGACTCCATCTACGGGATCGCGGTGCTCGGGAGCTCCAGCTTGACGCTCACGAATTCCACAGTCGAAAGCGTCGGCGGCGACCCCCAGACCGACGGGTGCCAGGGGGGTGTCGGCATCCAGGTGGGCTTGGCCACCTCGGCGACCACCGCCGACGCCGGGACCGCCACCCTGACCAACGACGTCGTCAATACGTACGCCAAGAACGGCATCACCATTGACGGCACGGGCAGCAGCGCGGTTCTCACCGACGACACCGTGACCGGGACGGGGCCGACGCCGGCCATCGCGCAGAATGGCATCCAGGTCAGCGACGGCGCAGCCGCGTCCATCACGGGAGCACTGGTCTCGGGGGATGAATGCAACGACACCAGCGCACCCTGCGGCCCCGATGCCCTGACGGAAACCCAGTCCATCGGCATCCTGCTCTTTGACGCCGGCGTCACCACCGTTTCCAGCTCCACGGTCAGCAGCAGCGACCTCGGTGTGTACAACGTCGAGGATTACGCCTGGAGCTATTACACGCCTCCGTCGCCGTTCACCGCGACCAACGAGACATTCTCCGACCTGACCCTCAACAACCGCTACGAGAACGCAGGATTTGACGCGGGTCGATCCACCCTGACCGGATCGTCTGTAACGGGTGGGGATATCGGTGTCATGGTTCTGCAATACAGCGGCCAAGCCTCACCTCCCGTGGCGAAGGTCAAAGGCAACACGATCAGCGGTACCTCGACCGCTGCCGTGGAAGTGGAGTCTGATCAGACGTCAGGCGACGAGCCGGTGACGCTCAAGGTCAAGAAGGACAACTTGGCCTCCAACGCCGGCGGGGTCATCAACCAGAGCACCTCGGTCATCAAGGCCATCAATGACTGGTGGGGCGACGCGACCGGTCCGTCCAGTTGGAGCTTCGGCTCGGGAACGTCGGTCAGCTCCGACGTGACGTTCTTCCCCTGGGCGACCGACTCCTCCGAGTCCACCCTCGAGGCTTGCGCTCCAGCGGGTGACCCGAGCAACCAGACCACAACCAGTACCGACGTCGTCCTGTGCGCACCCTCCGGAACGGTCAACACCTACGCGGCCAATGACGGGAGCGGGAACGTGCTCCTTCTCGGCAACAAGGGCAACGATCAGCTCATCGGCAGCAGCAGCGGGGAGACCTGGATCATCGCCGGATCGGGAAACAACGTCATCAACGGCAACAATGGAACCGGTTACATCCAGGAGCGCGGCAACAGCGCCAACGACACGCTGGTGAACACCTCGGGTTACACGATCGCCCCGAACTAGATCCGGCCGGGACGCCCCGTCGCTCGCTATGGAGGGGTGACGGGGACCCGGGCCGGCCCATCGAACGGGTCCAGATGACCAGCTCGCGCACGATGCGCAGCGGGACATCCCAGTCGCAGCAAGCTGAAGAGTTGCTCGGATCGCGAACGCAGGTGCCGTTCGGGCCGGGCACAGCTCATCCGGCCAGGCTCGACAACACCGATCACTGCGGTCGCGCGAGATGGAAGCGCGATGGGACCCAGCACGACCCCGCTAGGCCGAAGATCAAACCCCGCGTCACGGGCGCTCACCCGCGGCTTCTTCCGAGCAGCCCCAACGAGCAGCCCCAACGGGATTCGAACCCGTGCCTCCACCTTGAGAGGGTGATGTCCTAGGCCGCTAGACGATGGGGCCGTGTAGCGCGACCGAAAAGCATAGTCCCCAGAGCGCGGCGACAGGCCGCCCAGGATTCGTCTGCCGGGCGGCCTCGTTGGTGCCCCCGCATACCCGATGGGGCTGCACGTGGTTGGTAGGGTTTCGTCTAAGGCGCACCCTCGTCGCCTGTGGCGCGCTGGCACGGAAAGGTCTTGAGCATTTGATTCGTAAGCATTTGGTAGGTGCGGGTCACCACCGTGTGACCTTGACCGCAACCTTGGTGGTGATCGTCGGCGCCGCGAGCCTTCTGGGCGGGTGCGGCAAGCCGTCGGCAGCGAGCAAGGCCAGCTCGTTGATCCAGGACGGCGTCACGGCCGGGAGGGAAGGGAACAGCGCGGCAGCGCTAGCGGACTACCAGGCGGCTGTTACGGCCGACCCCCTATCCGCCATCGCCTACTACGACCTCGGCGTCGCCTACGGGGAGCGGGACGACGTCGACCAGGCCCGAACCTCTTTCCAAAAGGCGTTATTGATCAACCCGCGATACAAGTCGGCCCTATTCGACCTAGCCGTGCTAGATACGCCAACAGAGCCGACCACGGCAGAAACCCTGTACCGCCAACTGGACGACCTGTACCCGAATAGCCCCAACGCTCTATTCAATCTCGGCTTGCTCCTCGATCATCTGGGCAACAAGGCCGGGGGAGCCGCCGCCATCGCCAAAGCCGTTGCGTTGGAACCGTCTCTCGCGTCGCGTTTGCCTAAACCGGCAAAGCCGACGAAGCCCGCGAGCCCGACTACCTCGACGACCAAAGCCCCCTAGAGGACCCATCATGAGCCTGCCTGGGCCGCCGCCGGGCTCCGCTTCTGAGCCGATGGTGGTGGTCACCTTTTGCAACGCGGTGGCGTCACCCGAGTCTTTGTTCGCGATCGTGGATCTGTCGACGGGCGACCTGCGAGAGATCCCGTTTGGCTATGAATTCTCCGATCATGGGGCCACCGGCCTAGCCTGGCTGCCCGACGGCACCCTGTTGCTGGGACTTCCGGGTAGCTGCAGGCTGACACGACTCTCGGCGGACCTCACGCTGCTCGGCCACTACTCCGATGACGCCTTGGACGACATTCACTCGATCGCGGTGCGCGGGGATTCGCTGTTCGCGGTGGCGACGTCAAAGGACTCGGTGCTGGAGTACCGCGTCGGCGCTGATGCATTCGAGCCGGTCACCACACACAAGCTGACCGACGCTGGCAGCGACACGGTGCACGTCAATTCGGTGTGCATCCATCAGAACCGAGTGCTGGTGAGCGTGTTCGGCGACAACTGGCGGGATCATCCGGTCGGGTCGCCCATCGGTGCCGTCATCGACCTCGAGGACCGCCGGGTGGTCACGGCGTCTCTGTCCCACCCGCACACCCTCGTGTCTGACGGCGACAACCTGTATGTGCTCGGTTCCTTTTCCGGCACGGCCGAGAAGGTACACCCGGACGGCCGCCGATCTTTGTGCGCCAAATACCCCGGCTACCTGAGAGGGCTGTCTTTTTTCGAGGGTGGCGCCTTGGTGGGCGTGTCGGGGCGGCGCAAGCGCTCCAGGGGCCTGGGCACGGTCAACGTCGCCGGCCCCGAGTTCGATCAGCGCTGCGGGGTCATCTGGTATTCGCGTGAGTGGGAGGTCGATCGATTCGTCGATCTATCGTGGTTCGGTCGCGAGATCTTCGACGTGGCGCTGGTCGATCCCGTCCTCGTCGCGCCGTCGCCCATGGACAGCTTGGCGGCGGCGAAGCACCGGTGCGTGCAACTCGAGTCGTCGTGGGAGGCTCCGCCCGGTGGACCGGTCCCGCCCAACGTGGTGAACTAGGAGCCGAGCCGGTGGTTGTCAGAAGTTGAGAATCCCGCCTTGGCGGGGTCCGTCCTTGATAGCTATAAGGTTGGCGCAGACATAGGAGACGTTGTGCTCCCTGTGCCAGTCATTGGGGAAATACGTCACCAGCCGGCTAGTCTGGAAACGGGACGCGATCGACGGCACGAAGCGGGCGTACTCCCGGTCGGTAAAATAGAAGAAGCTGTTCTCGTTGTAATAGGCGACGTGGGTGGGGTCCTGGAAGGCGCCCCGCCCGTCGGTGCTGGGCGTGAGCGACAGCAGAAGGCCACCGTGGGCGAGGAGGCGGTAGATCTCGTTGAAGAGGGCAACCTTGTCGGGGATGTGCTCGAGGAAGTCGACCGCCCGGATGACGCCTACGCTCGAGTCGGGCAGGTCGATGCCCTTCGATATGTCGGCGACGATGTCCACACCTTCACCTGAATACTGGTCCACGCCGAGGTAGCCGACGGGTTTGTTGTGGGCAGCGCCGAGGTCGAGGGCGGCGAGACCCCGGCGTTGTGCCCAAGCCAACGCGCAAGGCTGGACATAGCGCTCGTACAACTCGACCGTCTCCTGCTGAATGCGGGCGTTGAGGTCCGAGACGCTCTGAGTGTTGCGGCGATGCACCCTCTGCAGATAGAGGCATTGCTCGATGTGGTGAAAGTCGGCCAGCTGGTACAGACGGCACATCAGGTCCTGGTCGTCAAGCACGTCGCGGCTGGCGTCGTAGCCACCGGCCATCTCGTAGATGTCGGTGCGAAAGGCCCGCACGTGGTTCGGCGCGTACCAGATGTAGCTCACGTTGTGAGGTGACGGCTCCAGCGAGTCGACTTGGAGCACGGTGCGGTCGTCGAACTTGACGTCCCTATACACCCAACCATGAGCGGTGTCCCACCGGTCGTCGTCGCGCGACCCGTCCTCTTTGATCTGGGCCGAGTGGCTGTACACAAAGCCGACTCCAGGGTGATTCTCGAAGGCCTCCACGATGAGTTCGAGGGCGTCGGAGCGAAGCTCGTCGTCGTGATCCAATTCCACGAGATACTCGCCGCGAGCCTCGCTGCATGCGAACGCCTTTGTCGCCCCCACGCCGACGAGGTCGTCGTTGACGATCACCCGCACCCTGTCATCGCTCGTAAGTGGTCGCCATCTAGCACCTTGGTTGAGCACGACCACCCACTCCCAGTCGGTCCGAGTCTGGGCCTGGAGGGACTTCAGACAGTCGTCAAGAAAGCGGGGTTGGTGGCTCGGGGTAAACACCGATACTCGAGGCGAGTCTGGGTCGGCCGGCGGGTTGACAGCCCGAAGTTTGGTAACCCTGGAAGCGGCCATGTTCAGTCCTCCACTTTCTGCCACGCCGCCCAGTGGAACGGCGCCTTCTCTTCATCGGGGCGCTCAGCGGTGTAGTAGTAGAGGGCCAGCGAGAACCGTTTGCGTTGGGGCGGACAGGCGAGCGGCTTGGGCACACCGTGGAACGCGTCGTCCGTGATGGTAAAAGCCACGAGCCGGTTGAAGTCGGGGGTCAGGGATACGACCGGCTGTTTGTGGTCGCGTGACCACAGCTCGAGCTGTCCGTTCCAAGCCGGGTCCCAGTCCTTGTTGAGGAAGAGCAGGGCGTTGACCCGGCGGTGCATCCCCGTGTCGGGATGGAGATTGAAGTCGGCGTGAACGCCGAGGTATCCACTGGGCAGGGTGACGTGCACCCCGCCTCCGAGGTAGTGAGCGTCGGGCTGGAGCTCCTTGATTCCCGTGAGAACCGAGAAGAAGTGGCAAGCTGCCGCCGAGTTCATGTCGAGCATAGCCGAAGCGGTCATTGCGGGCAGCAGGTCGGGATCGTCCATCCACAGCTTCTCGACCTGATCGGAATGGTCGTCGCGTCGCCACGATCCGACGTCGCAGCTATCGAGCTCCGAAACGATGAACTCGGCGAAACCCGGAATAAGGAACTCCTCGATCACGATATGAGGAAAAGGCTGCGCCGACTTGTATCGCTCGTACAAGGCGATGGGGTCGTGACTCGGGTTGATCATGCTCACCCCCCTAGTCTGCCTTGTCTCGGACACGAGCAGGGTGACCGCGGTGTCCCCGATTCGTGGCGATGGGTTGGTACTCTTTGGCGGTCGTGCCCCTATTCGCTGCGGAGCGTGCGCGAGCACGGGAACATGAGGTCTGTCGTCGTGAACAACTGGGTCGTGTACAGGTGAGGCGACGCCGGGCGGGCCGCACCGGATGGTCCCTGATCGCTTTGGCAGTCGTGACGGCCTTGGCCATCCCTGCCTGCGGCAGTTCGAAGAAGTCGGCCTCGACGACGACCACGACCCCGGCTGACGGCTTGATCCAAGCAGGGGTCACCGCGGGTGACCACGGCAACACGGCCGCTGCTATCGCCGACTACCGGGCGGCGTTGAAGGCCAACCCACTGTCCAACATCGCCTACTACGACCTCGGGGTGATATACCAACAGAAGGGCGACGCAACCGACGCGCGAACTAGCTACCAGAAGGCGATTCTCATAAACCCTACCTACAAGTCGGCCTTGTTTAACTTGGCCATCTTGGATACCCCCACAGAACCGGCAACGGCCGTGTCGCTGTACACCCAGTTGCTCGGCCTGAATGCCAACGATTCCAACGTCTTGTTCAATCTAGGTCTGCTGCTGCGCCAGACGGGCCAGACGGTTCAGGGAAACGCCGACCTGGCCAAAGCAATCAAGATCAATCCGGCCCTGGCGTCGCGGGTGCCGGCGACCACCACGACGACCCCGGCCCAGACAACTTCCACAACCAAGCCGTAGACGGGGACCTTATGAACGCGTACATGCCGGCGTCGGCCCATCGCTACTGCCCGCCTCGATTACGATGACGGTCCGTCTGTCGCTGGCCATGATCGTCAAGGACGAGGAGCGATTGCTTGGCCGCGTCCTGGCCGACGCCGCGACGGTGTGCGACGAGTTGGTGGTAGTCGACACCGAGTCGTCCGACAAGACCCGCGAGGTCGCCGAGGAGCATGGCGCGACGGTGCACGCCATCTCCTGGCGCGACGACTTCGCCACTGCTCGTAACGCTTCGTTCGCCTGGTGCAATGAGGACTGGATCATGTGGCTCGACGCGGACGACGTCCTGCCACCAACAACGTTGCGGGCTATCGAGACGCTGAAGGTCTGGTTGGCTGATCAGAACGATATCGATGCTGTTCTCGCTCCTTATCACTTCCAGTTCGGGGAAGACGGAGCCACATTGATATGGCAATCGCGTGAGCGAATCCTTCGCCGGTCGGCCGGTTTCAAATGGGAGGGCAGGATCCAAGAGAGGATCCGCTTAGACGGCCATCAGTCCGTGTTCGTGCCCGAGCTAGTCGTCGAGCACCGGCCCGAGCCCGCCAGTCGAGCCGATAAGCGGGACCGCAACATGCGCATGCTGGAGCGCGAGGTCGAGGGGGGCCACCCGAGCCCTGCGGCTCTGTTCGGATACGCCAACGAGCTCTACGATCTGGGCCGCCACGAAGATGCCCGCCGCGCTTATCGCGAATATCTGGATGTCGACCGCAACCCGGGGCCTGATCGCTATTGGGCGCAGGTCTGCCTGGCCGCTCTGTCCCGCCAATTCGGGGACGAGACCACTACCCGCGCGGTCGCCCTCGAGGCCATTGGCGAGGATCCCAGCCGCGCCGAAGCTTACGTCGTCCTCGGCCTCCACTATTACGACCACGAGCAGTGGAGCAAGGCCGCCCCGTTGTTTATCGCGGCGACCACCACGAAACAGCCGACCATGGGAATAACGAGGAATCCCGATTACCAGTACAAAGCGTGGGATTACCTGTCGGTCTGCCTCGACCGTCTCGACCGGCGTCAAGAAGCCTTGGACGCGGCACGGCGCGCGCTTCCTCGGAATCCCGACCGAGAGCGCGTCCGCACCAACATGCACTGGTTCGTCGACAACCTCTGAGCCGGCCTGGCTGGTGCGATATCCAACTAGCGTCTGAGCCAGAACGTCAGGTTCCGCTAGCGGAGCCCTACAGCCAGGAAAAGACGGGAGCTGGCGATGTCAACTGATCGGGGCTCTGGGCCGGAGCTCTGGCTACGCCCCGGAACCGGGATCATTTGGCCCACGACCTCCGCACCCAGCAGGGCCACGGAATCTCCGTCGAGGGGTCGGATTCAGAGCCGGTCGAGGAAGTGCCCACCGCGCTCGCGGTCCGTCTGGTGGCGCGGAACGGCGAGCCGTGGCCGTCTAGAACCGCCTCATGGGGTCGCTGCTGCGGCAGGCTGCGGGGCTGAGGGTCGTCGGCGCCAAGGCCGACCGTAGCCCGCGACCGGAAGATGCGAGGTTCGCTGGGCATGTGACTTCGCCGGCCATGTTCGAAGCCGCCAGCGCGGGCACGGCGCCTCGACTGGCTACCGGGAGGGAGGTCATCGGGGCCGGTGCCTGAGGAACTCCGCGGGCGGAGCCGAGGCGCGGCGAACAGCCACCGGCCGTTCAGCGGCGACTCCGCCAGCTCTCAAGGCTCCCCGAGAGGTCCCTTCAGCCACAGCCCGTGGCAACAGGAATAGTGTCGCGATATTGCGGAAAACTGCCTCGAAAGAGCAAGGCCCAGAATCCTTTGAGCTCGGGAAGCGGCACCCCTAGGACCTGAGGCAAGGGGACCCGTTGGCACGAGCTCCCTTCCCTGGTTTCGGCCACCGCCCCGGACCCTCCCCAGGGCGTCCCCGAAAGTTGCAGTAGCTGTGCCGATCCGTTGCTGAACCCTCTACGCGGAATCGGTCGGGCAGGGCCTAGAGACTTGAGGACGTAGCCTCTCCACCGGGCCCCCTACCCCAGCCCGGCTTCCACGCTTATGACCGTGCGGAGTATTGGCAGCTGTCACCCCGGCGTGTGCTCAAGAACCCAAGACCTCAGCCTGGGCGCGCCACGTCGTGCTCGCCCCGGTGGTCGTGCACCTGCTCGCGGGCCTTGGAGCACACGCTCCCGCTGCCGGCGAGGGATTCGTGTTCCGCACCGAATCGGGTCGCTGCATGGGTGGACTACAGCGCGGTCCAGGCGGCCTTCCGCCGGGCACTGGACCGCTCCGGGCTGCAGGTGGACAGGCGGTTCTCACTCCTTTCGTGCCGCCATGGCTATGCCTCGCTGCTCATCTCCGAGGGCCTCGACGTGGTGTTCGTCGCCCGCCAGCTTGACCACACCAAGCCCACCACGACCCCTTCCACCTACGCCCACCTGTTTGAGAAAGCCGACCACGCCAGGGCTGTAGACGGGGCAGACCAGGCGATGCTCGGGGGTCTGTCCGAGGCGCTCCCGACCCTGGTGCCGGTGCCCGCGGCCCTCCACCCCACACCACCGAGAAGGTCAGGGAGCATGAGAGTGCCTACGAGACTTCCCGATGATGGAAACGGCGACGGATAACGGTCGGGGAGGCCTAAACCTCGGAAGGGGGCCCCTAGAGGCCCCCTTCCGACTCCCCCCACCGGTTGCTCGAGTCCCCCCGGTGGTCGGAATGGCGCTCCTAGTGCGAGCAGATGACGTAGGCCGTCACGGTCTGGTTGCCTTCGAAGTTGGAGACCTCTGCTTGCCAGCCCTGCGACTGGCCAGGAGCGGTGCCGCTGGCAGTGTCCAGCGGCGCAGCCTGGAGTAGGCCGCTCGTCTGGTCGTTGACATCCGTTCCGACCGGATATGCGAAGCCGGCCACCTTCGAAGTTACGTTGATGGTCGTGGCTCCTGCCGAAGCGGTCGCTGATGCTACGAACGTCTGAGTGTTCGACCCACTGACGACCTGAATAGTGTCGCCGGAGGTGACCGCCTGCAAGATGGCAGTGACCTTGAGCGATGTGGTGGCACTGCTCGCGGACAACGCCGTAGTCAACGTGGGGTCGATTGTCGGCTCGGATTGTTCGATGTAGCCGGCACTTCCGTACCCGCCACCACCAGTCGCAACGTCGTTGGCCGGACAGAACACGTCCTCGGTTTCTGTTCCCCCACTGGCACTCGTTGCGTACTCGGTGACGACGCTCGAAGCCACGGACGGACCCGTGGAGCCCTGGGCACCCGTGGCGCCCGCCGAACCCTGAGAACCAGCGGCACCGGCGGAACCCTGAGAACCGGCCGCCCCTGCGGCGCCTTGAGCTCCGATGGAACCCTGAGCACCAGCGGCGCCCGCAGAACCCTGAGAACCCGTCGCACCTGCAGAGCCCGTCGCACCCGCAGAACCCTGAGAACCCGTCGCACCCTGGAGGCCCTGAGCACCGATGGAGCCTTGCGAACCCGCGGCACCCGCAGAACCCTGAGAACCAGCTGCACCAGTGGCACCCTGCGCACCCGCGGAACCCTGCGCACCAGCTGCCCCAGTGGAACCCTGAGCACCCGTCGCACCCTGGAGGCCCTGGGCACCGATGGTCCCCTGAGAGCCATTGGAACCGTTCGTACCAGCAGAGCCCTGAGAACCCTGAGCACCGTTCGAGCCGTTCGTACCAGCAGAGCCCTGAGCACCAGCGGAACCCTGAGCCCCAGTCGAGCCGTTGGTACCTGCGGAGCCCTGAGCACCATTAGAGCCGTTCGTACCAGCAGAGCCCTGAGCACCAGCGGAACCCTGAGCCCCAGTCGAGCCGTTCGTACCCGCCGAGCCCTGAGCACCAGCGGAACCCTGAGCACCATTAGAGCCGTTCGTACCCGCCGAGCCCTGAGCACCAGTCGAACCGTTAGTACCGGCCGCGCCCTGAGCCCCAGTCGAGCCGTTCGTTCCGGCCGCGCCCTGCGCCCCAGTCGAACCGTTGGTGCCATTGGTACCAGCCGCGCCCTGAGCCCCAGTCGAACCGTTGGTACCAGCCGCACCCTGAGCACCCGCGGAACCCTGAGCCCCAGTCGAGCCGTTAGTCCCGTTGGTGCCAGCGAAACCCTGAGCCCCGATCGAACCATTAGTGCCATTGGCACCGGCCGCACCCTGAGCCCCAGTCGAACCGTTGGT
>PMHU01000089.1 GCA_003156795.1 Acidimicrobiaceae bacterium | reverse complement strand
AAGTCCTGGTGGCCCTGGAACCAGGAGGAGACCCCACCGACGTCGTCCCTCCGGGGTTCTCGGTCCGCACCCAGGTCCACGAATACGGCGGCGCCTGCTATGCCGTCCGGCCCGGCGAATCGGGTGCCGACACCGTGGTCTTTTCGAACTGGGCCGACCAACGGCTGTGGGCGGTCCAGGCTGGTACCGAGGTGCGAGCCCTCACACCCGAGCCGGACCGGCCCCGCTCGGAGCGCTACGCCGACCCGAGCATCACACCCGACGGCCGTTGGATCGTCTGTGTGCACGAGAGACACGGCACCGATGGAGTGGACAACGACCTGGTCGTCGTGCCCCTGGACCCGCCCTCTCCTGACCAGCCGGTTCGTGTCATCGCGTCCGGGCACGACTTCTACGGCGCGCCGCGACTCTCGCCCGACGGCACCAAGCTGGCCTGGCTCACCTGGGACCACCCGAACATGCCCTTCGACTCCACCGAGCTGTGGGTCGCCGAGGTGGGTCCGGGCTTCGTGCTCGAGGAGGCGGTGAAGATCGCCGGGGGGCCCGGTGAATCTGTTACTCAGCCTCGGTGGTCACCCGGAGGGGTCCTTCACTACATTTCCGACCGCAGCGGCTGGTGGAACCTGTACGACGGGTCGGGCGCCGCCCTGTGCCCGGCCCCGACCGAATTCGGCGAGCCGGACTGGGTGTTCGGCAACACCACCTACGGTTTTCTCCCCGGTGGTGGGCTGGTGGCGACGTGGGCAGCCGAGGGTGGGGCGCGCCTCGGGTTGGTGAGGGACGGGCGGTGTGAGCACGTCGCCTTCCCTTTTACCTCCTACGCCTCTGTGACCCCAACGTCGCACGGTGTGATCGCCATCGCGGCCTCTCCCGTGGACCCCCCGGCCGTGGTGCGGCTCGACCTGGCCACGGGCCGCTACGACCTCCTGCGCGTCAGCCGCAAGCTGACCATCGACGCCGACCACCTGTCGCGACCTGAAGCGATCGAGTTCGCCACCACCGGCGGCGAGGTCGCCCACGCCCTGTTCTACCCGCCCGCCAACGCCGACTACGAAGGCCCCGAAGGAGAGCGCCCTCCGCTGATCGTCACCATCCACGGCGGCCCGACTTCATCGGCCTCCGCCGTGCTCAACATGGCCGTCCAGTTTTGGACCAACCGGGGCTTCGCCGTCGCCGACGTGGACTACCGAGGTAGCTCCGGATACGGCCGGGCCTACCGGCGCCGCCTGGACTCGAGCTGGGGGATCGCCGACGTGGAGGACTGTTCGGCGGTCGTGGCCTGGCTCGACGGGCAGGGGCGGGTTGACGGAAGCCGGGCGGTCATACGGGGCGGAAGCGCCGGAGGGTTCACGACCCTGGCCGCCCTGGCCTTCACAGACGCTTTCGCGGCGGGGGGCAGTCACTACGGAGTCGCCGACCTGGAGCTGCTGGCGCGAGACACCCACAAGTTCGAGTCGCGCTACCTCGACGGCCTGGTGGCGCCGTGGCCGGCCGGAGCCGACGAGTACCAGCGCCGCTCGCCCATCCACCACGTCGAGCGGATCACCGCTCCGCTGATCCTGTTCCAAGGCCTCGAGGACGCGGTCGTACCCCACGCCCAGGCCGAGGTCATGTACGAGGCGCTGCGCGACCGCGGGATACCGGTGGCCTACCTCGCCTTCGAAGGTGAGCAGCACGGCTTCCGCAAGTCCGAAACCATCATCGCCGTGGCCGAGGCCGAGCTGGCGTTCTACGGGAAGGTGCTCGGATTCACCCCCGATGGCGCCGGCTCCGGGCCCGCTTTCGATATCGCCAACTCCGAAGCGCTCGGCCTTTAGCGCCCGCCGAGAGCCCGCAGCTCAGTCTTCGAGGGTGATGGCCTGCTTCGGGCAGCGCTGGACGGCCAGCTCGACTTTGGCTCGGAGCTCGTCGGGGGGATTGTCCTGGAGTACGTACAAGAAGTCGTCGTCGCGTACCTCGAATACTTCGGGCGCGGCGGCCATGCACAGGGCGTTGCTCTCACACAGGTCATAGTCGACCACGACTCGCATCAGAAACCTCCGGACGGCGTACCAAGGGCCAGGCCACCCTAGTCGTGACCACGGGCTCGTCACGAACACACTCGGAGCGCGTCCTCGTCGATGACACTCGTCGATGACCAGCCCTTTTGTCGAAGAATAGCGTCGAGTTGTTTTCAGGGCGAGCCCTAGGCGACCGCCGCCGCCACCGACTCGGCGAGGACGTCTAGACCTTCGTTGAGCAGGGCGTCGTCGATGGTAAGGGGGGGCAGGAGGCGGATCACGTTGCTCCACGTACCACACGTCAGGATGACCACTCCGGCCGCATGGCACGCCGCGGCCACAGCCGACGCCGTGGCCGGGTCGGCGACCGTGGTTCCCGGTTTGACGAACTCGATGGCTTGCATGGCGCCCCGGCCCCTCACGTCGCCGATCACTGGGTGCTGCTTCTGGAGTCCGTGCAGCCGGGCTTCGATGACGGCACCTATGCGGCGGGCCTCGCCGCCCAAGTCGAGATCCCACATGGTCCGTATGACGGCCAGAGCTGCGGCGCAGGCGACCGGATTACCAGAGTAGGTCCCGCCCAGGCCGCCCGTGTGGACGTTCCCCATCAGCTCAGACCGCCCGGTCACCCCGGCCAGGGGCAGCCCTCCCGCTATCCCCTTGGCCGTGGTGACCAGGTCCGGCACCACCCCCTCGTTCTCGCACGCAAACCAGTCACCCGTGCGACAGAAGCCCGTCTGGACCTCATCGGCTACGAACAGTACCTCACTGTCGCGACACCACGACGCTACGGCAGGCAGGAACCCGGCGGCGGGAACCACGAAACCGCCTTCTCCCTGGATGGGCTCGATCAGCACGCACGCCACGTTGGCCGCGCCGACCTGCTTCTCGATCACTTCGATCGCCCGACCGGCGCTCTCCTCGCCGCTCATGCCTTCGGGATCGCGGAAGGGATACGACATGGGCGCCCGATAGACCTCGGGAGCGAAGGGTCCGAAGCCGTCTTTGTAGGGCATGTTCTTCGCGGTCAAGGCCATGGTCAGATTGGTGCGGCCGTGATAGGCGTGATCGAAGACGACGACCGCCTGGCGGCCGGTGGCGTGCCGGGCCACCTTGATGGCGTTCTCCACCGCTTCCGCACCCGAGTTCAACAGGATGGACGTCTTGGCGTGCCCGCCCGGCGTCAGCTCGTTGAGCTTCTCGCAAACGGCGACGTAGCCCTCGTACGGACCGACCATGAAACACGTGTGGGCGAAGTGCCGCATCTGGTCGTTGACCGCGTCCACCACGGATTCGACGTTGTGACCGATGGAAGTGACGGCTATGCCCGAGCCCAAGTCGATGTACGAGTTCCCGTCCACGTCGACCAGCACGGCGCCATCCGCCCGGTCGATATATACCGGCAGCACCGAGCTGACTCCTGGTGATACCGCCGCGGCTCGCCGGCCGGCCAGTTCACGCGATCTCGGGCCGGGTACCTCGGTGACCAGACGCCTTTCCTGGGGTACCCGAGCTATCGCGTTCACCATGGCGCGAAGCTACGTCGTTTGGGGGTGGCTGTGCTCGCCAGAACGGCCTGAGGGCCCGAGGTCAGGCCGAGGGGCGATGTTGGGTCTCGTTGAAACTCCTCAGCGTCGGCGATCCCCGGCCGGCCCCGATGCAGCTGACCGAGGCCACGTCCACGAACATGCGCCAGCACACTTCGTCACCCACGCCCAGGGCCCACGCGATCGCGGCCTTGAGGGGAGACACGTGGGTCACCACCACCACGTCGGTCTCTGCCGCTTCGGGCCACAGGTCTCGACAGGCTTCGCGGACCCTCTCGCCGACAGCCAGCAGCGATTCGCCCCCTTCGGGCGCGTAACCCAGATCCGCGGTCCACTCGCGCCACAGATCCGGCACGGTTTCGATGTCGGCCCCGTCGTGGACGCCGTAGTCGATCTCCGCCCACCTGGCGTCGACGGTCACCGGCGGGCCCAGGGCTGCGGCGGTGTCGCGAGCACGGGCGAGCGGGCTGGTGACGACGCGGCTGGCTTTGTGCAACACCCCGACCCGACCGAGGGCTTCAGCCTGACGAACGCCCAGATCGTCGAGAGGGACGTCGAGGCGGCCGAGCAGCTTCCGCGACGCGTTGTGCGCGGTGCGACCGTGGCGTACCAGGTACAGCACGAGCGGGCACGCTACTCGGCCCCGCCCGATATTGCAGGAAGCTCTACGGCTGGCAGGTCGGCACCAGCGGGGTCGGAACCGGGGATGTCGGCGGCTTCCCTTGGGGTGACGTCGCTGGCAACTTGGTGGCGAGGCCGCCGCAACGCGATCCAACCATAGGCCGCGGCGGCGAGAGCAGCCGAGCCGCCGATGCCGAGGCCGTAGCGGGCGCCGAAGTGGCCGCCGATGTAGCCCACCAACGGCCCTCCTATCGGGGTGGAACCGAGGAAGGCGACCGACCAGAGCGACATCACCCGGCCCCGCATCGACGCTTCCGCGTTGAGCTGCAGGGTCGAGTTGCCGAGGGCCAGGAACGTGACCGAACAGGCGCCGACCAGGAACAGGACCGCTTCCTCCATGAGCAGCGAGGGGGCCAGCGCGGCGGCAAGGACGGCGACTCCGAACAACGCCGCCGTCCTGATCAGCCGGATGGGCCCACCCCGCCTGCGCCCAGCGGCGATCAGGCCGCCTATCACCGCCCCCGCACCCATGCACGCGGTCAGATAGCCGTAAGTCCGGGAATCGCCGTGGAAGGTGTTGCCGGTCATGAGCGGAAGGGTGGTCTGGAACTCGTATGTCAGACAGCCAATCAGAGCCATCATGACCAGGGCGTCGCGGAGGACCGGGGTCCGGCCCACATATTCGAACCCTTCCCGCAGCTGGCCTCGAAGCCGCGAGGCCCGGGGGGCGGGCGCCAGCTCGTCGGTCCTAATGGCCCGCAAAGAGGCCAGGACGAAGGCGAACGACAGCCCGTTGATGAGGAAGCACCAGCCACTCCCCACCGTGGCGATCAGGAGACCCGCCACGGCGGGACCGATCGCCCGGGCCACGTTGACCATGACCGAGTTGAGCGTCACCGCGTTGGCGAGCTGGTCTCTGCCCACCATCTCTACGATGAAGGTCTGACGAGTGGGGTTGTCGACGGCATTGATCAGCCCGAGGGCCACCGCGGCCACGTACAGCTCCCAGATGCTCAGGTGGCCGGTGAGGTCCAAGGCCGCGATAACGAGCGCCTGGACACCGGAAAACGCTTGGGTGTAGAAGAGCATCCGGTACTTGCCGAACCGATCCGCCAGGGTGCCTCCGAAGGGTCCCAACAGGAGGATGGGCAGCGTCTGGAGGGCGACCACCAGCCCCACGTCGAAGCCTGAATGGGTCCAGCTGTAAACCAGCCAGGACTGGGCGATGCTTTGCATCCAGGTCCCGATCATCGACAGGCTCTGGCCCGCGAAGTAGTACCGGTAGTTGCGGACCCGAAGGGAGGAGAAGGTCCGGACTACAACGGACCCTCGGCTGGGGCCTCCCGCTTCTGTGCCTCCTGAAGTCGGGCAGCGCCCTCCTCGGGTGCCGTCCTCCTCGGCTGTGTCGCGCTTCCTTTCGGGCATCCGGTGCGGCTCGCCTCCTCTACTGCCTCCCGGCCGATGCTCTTAGCTATGCTAACAAACTATATCAGGAGGATGGCTTGGAAGGCACCAGAATTCGAGAGCACTGCTCGCACGTGAAGACCTCGCCGTCGCCGAGGTGGCGAATTCGGTCCAGCTCCATGGAGGAGAGGGTGAGGTGGCAACCGTCGCAGTGGTTGCCGACCAGCCGGGCCGCCCCCACCCCGCCCAGGCGGGCCCGCAAGCGCTCGTAGTTCGCCAGCAGGTCGGCTGGGATGCCCGCAGCCGACTCCTCGCGGTCTCGGATCAGGCTGGCGATCTCGCCGTCGACCTTGTCTTCGGCCTCCGCCAGCCGGCCCAGCACCGCGGCGCGCTCTAGGTCGAGCGAGCCCAGCTGGACGGCCAGCTCGTCGATCGTCATATCGAGCGGCTCGCGCTCTTCCAGCAAGATCAGACCCTGGTCCTCGAGCTCGGACGCCCGAGCCTTCAGGGTCTCGACGTCGGCGGCCATGGCTTGCAGCTCGCGTGACGCCGACACTTCACCCCCGTAGAGCCGGCGGCTCACGGTCGCGGCTCTCTGTTCGGTTGCCGACAGTTCGGCTTCCAGCTCTGACTCGCGCCTGGCTATGACGTCGAGCGCCCCGGTCACCCGGTCCGACTGGGCTTTGAGGGAGTCCATCTGCGTGTCGATGGCGCGAAGCTCATCTCGCTCAGGCAGGGTCTGGCGGCGATGCCTGTGTTGGTCGATCGATACGTCGAGGTCCTGCACCGAGAGCAGTCCGGCCAACTGGGAATCACTCACCCGTGGCCCCGTATGGTGGTCGGCGGCGAGTGGGCAACCGTGGTCGGTGGGGGCGCCACGGTTGTGGTCGACGGGAAGGTCACCGGCGGTACGCCGATGCTCGTACGCGTCGGATAGAAAGTGGTGGGCGGCCCGTAACCCGGGTAGGGCGTGTAGCCCGGGTAGGGATAGTAGGTCGCACCGACCGCATTGTGGTCGAGCACGTCGTCCTCTTGGAGTGAAATTGACGTGATGTAGTGGGTGTAGGGAAGTAGCGCGTAGTTGAGCGGCGTGAAGTCGAGCGCGGGTTGGCCGGCCAACGCGGCGGCCATGAAGTTACGCCAAGTGATGGCCGGGAACGTTCCCCCGTAGACCTCCCCGAGCCCGCCGACGTCGACCATGGGAACTTCGCCGTTCAAGTTGCCCATCCATACCGTCGCTTCGAGCTGCGGCGTGAATCCGTTGAACCAGGCGTCGACGTTGGAGCTGGTGGTACCGGTCTTGCCGCCGACTTCGCGGCCGTACAGCTCCGCAGCCGTCCCGGTTCCGTACTGGACCACGGCGCGGAACGCCACGGTCGCCTCGGCTGCAATCTGGGACGAGACGACGCGGCGGCCGCTAGCGGCTCCGGTATAGATGGTGGCGCCCGAACGGTCCACGATGTGATCGATGAAGGTCGGCGTGTGATATATGCCCCCGTCAGCAATGGTCGCGTAGGCCGCGGCCATCTCGATCGGGTGGACCGCAATCGATCCGATGATCATGGACGGGACCGGTGGGAGGGTCTCGGTGATGCCCATGTCGTGGGCCATGTCGATCACGTTCGGCAGACCCACTTCATGGCCCAGGCGGATGTAGGCGCAGTTGGTCGACTGGGCCGTGGCGTCGAGCAAGGTCAGCACCCCGCCGCCGTTGCCTTCATCGTTTCTGGCCGGGTGGGCCACCAGGTCGTCGTCGCCGGGGAACTTGATGGCGCACGGCGACTCCCCGTCGAGGGTGTCGTAGATGGAGTAGCCCTTCTCGAGGGCCGCGAGCAGCGTGAAGATCTTGAAGCCGGAGCCGGGCTGACGAGTGCCCTGGGTGACGATGTCGAAGTGGCTCCCGGCCGTCTGGTTGAACCCCGTTCCGCCCACCATGGCACGGACCTTTCCGGTCGCGGGGTCGATGGCGACCATCGCCTCCTGGAAGCCGCGGTTGTTCGGAGGCGTGTCCTTGGAGATGGTCTGCTCTGCCAGTGATTGGAGCCGCGGATCGAGGTTCGTGTAGATCTTGAGCCCGCCTTCGAACAGCGCCTGATAGCGCTCCTCATAGGCGCTGCCGAGGGGGCTATCCGAGCCGAGCAGCTGGGTGACCACCTGCTGCACGTAATAGTTGGTGATGCCGTCGCCGGACACGGCTGGTGTTATGACCGCGGTCGGCAGCGGAACGGCATCGGCCGCGTTCGCCTGGGTCTGGGTTATATCCCCGTAGTGGACCATCCGGGCCAGGACCGCACTTCGGCGGTCACGAGCGGCTATGGGGCTGGCGATCGGGTCGTAGCCGCTCGGGTTCTGGATCAGGCCGGCGAGCAGAGCCGATTCGGCCAGGTTGAGTTGAGATGCGTGTACGCCGAAGTAGACGTTGGCCGCCGCTTCGATCCCGTAGGCGCCGTTACCTAGGTAGATGGTGTTGAGGTAGGCCTGCAGAATCTGGTCCTTGCTGTACTCACGCTCGAGACGGTCGGCGATCACGGCCTCTTTGATCTTGCGGCTGACCGTCCGTTGAGACGTGAGGTAAAGCTGCTTGACGAGCTGCTGGGTGATCGTCGACCCACCCTGGATTCCGCTCCCCGAGGAGTCGGCCGCCAGCGCCCGGATGGTCGACGGGATGTCGAATCCTCCGTGCAGGTAGAAGCGGCGGTCCTCGGTGTCGAGCACGGCGGTGATCGCCGTCTTCGATACCTGGCGGAGGTCGACCGGCTTTCTGTATTGAGATGCTTGCAGCACGGCGAGCACCGTCGTGCCGTCGGCCGCGTAGACCGTCGACCCCTCTTGGAGGGTGCTNNGCAAAGGCATTTGTTGGGCGCTGGCCGCGTTGTGCACGAGGCCGTCGCCGATCAGCGAGATGGCCACCGCCGTTCCCGTGAATAGCAGCGCCGCGGATGCGATGATGGCGACGAGGCGGACGAGCTTGGTCACGGTCCAGTTCAGCCTAGCGGTGGAATGGCCGGGTCCTCTTCGAGCGGCAGCTCCAACTGGGCGTCGACGACATCCAAACGACATCCGAAGACCTTCTCGAACAGCTCGCGTTTGCGCCGCAGGCCCCACAGCTCGAGGTCGATGTCATCGTCGGCTTCCACCACCACCTCGACCACCCCTGGACTGCTGTAGACCTCCACCGCCCGGACCGGGCCGCCGTGGCTGCGGTCCAGGCCGTCGGCGACCTGGAGCAGGGCTATCAGCTGGGCCACCTTGTGCTGCTCGGTCGACCGGAAGCGGGCGTACGCCTCGAACGAAGATTTGGGATTACCCCTTTTGTGAAAGCGGCCGAGGCAGGTGAGGACGTCTATCTCGTCGGGCCGGAAGCCGCGTAACCTCCCGTTCTCGATCAGGTAGGCGGTGTGACGCTCGTGGCCATCCTTGCTGACGTGCTCTCCGATGTCGTGCAGGAGGGCCCCGAGCTCGAGCAGTTCACGATCGGACGCCGTCAGCTTGTGCATGTCCGCCATCCCGTCGAACAGCTCGACGGCCAGCCGGGCCACCTTGGTGGAATGCTCCTCGTTCCATCCGCAGCGCCGGCACAAGCCGAGGACCGACTCCCGCCGGATGGCTTTCGGATCACCATCCCATTCGGCGCGCGTGTGGTGGCCGATGGCGTCGAGCACCATGCCTTCCCTCAAGGCCCAATCTGACCCGACCAGCTCGGTCTGGCCGGTCATGTCCAGGATCGTGGTCAAAAGCACGGCCCCGGCCGGGAGCAGATCGGCTCGACGAGAATCGACACCGGGCAGGGCGGCGCGTTCAGCCGAGGTCATGTCGAGCAGGTACGCCGTCAAGGCCTCCAGATCGCGGGCCGACACCGTCAGCTGGTTGACAGACGTAGGCAAAGTGCCACTACGGCGCGCCGCGGCCAGCCGGATCAGGGTGCCCAGGGTGCCGCTACTGGCGATCGCCATCTTGGGTCCCAGTCGCGATATGTCGGGCAGCACCCGATTGACGCTCTTGGTCACGGCGCCCGTGATGCGCCGGACGTCGCCTCCTGTGGGCGGGTCGCCGCGCACGAGGTCGGCCGTCAGTCGAGCCACGCCGAGCTTCAGGCTGCTCGCCCACGTCAACCCTCGGGAGCCTCCCAGCATGAGCTCCAAGCTCCCGCCTCCGAGGTCCAGCGCGAGCGCCGGGCTGGGTTCGATGACCACGCTGGTACGGACCGCGTCGAATATGAGGCGCGCCTCTTCCCTACCGCTTATGACGCGGACTTTGACGCCGGTCTCGACCTCGATCCGATCCACCACGGCCAGCGAGTCACGGGCCTCTCGGAACGCCGCTGTGGCGCAAACGACCAGCTCGTCTGCTTCATACGACTCTGCGATGGCGCGGAACTTCTGGACCACTTCGACCGCCGAGTCGGCGCACGCGTCGCCGATCTTGCCTGTGGCCGCGACCGCGCTACCGAGACGGAGCATCTCCTTTTCGCGCGCTATCTCCTCGAAGGTGCCGTCGGGGTGGGCGTCGGCCACGAGCAGGTGAAAGGAGTTGCTGCCCAAGTCGAACGCAGCGATCCGCACAGGTTCCGACCGTACCTCTCTCGACGCCTCGCGACGCGTTATAGGCCAGCCGCCTACCGGGCCGGGCAGGTGCGCACCGTCCCGGCCGGGGCGAACCGTTCGACCCGCGCCAGTTGCCCGCGCCAGTTGATTGCACCGCGGCGCTTATCGTGGGGTGGTCGTGAGGATGATCCGCCTGCTTCGCAAAGTCGCCTTCTGGGAAGCCACGTTCTTCGTGGTGCTCTGCGCGGCCTGGCTGGCGACTGTGGCGGGCTACAAGTTCAGCGGGAGTTGGCATTCGGCCCTGGTGTTCGTCGGCTTCAGCCACGGCTGTGTCTTCACCGTCTACCTGTTTCTGGTGCTGCTCGTGCGGTCGCGAATGCGGTGGAGCCTGTTTACGACCCTGAGCATCCTCGTCGCCGGGCTGATCCCCGGTGGAGGGTACGTGGTGGAAATGAAGGCCTTGAGCGAGGCCAGGGTCGAATCCCTCGCTGACGTCCTGTGACGTTGCCCCCTAAGACCTGACAGGCCGACCTCACTCGACAGGGGCGCGCATCCAAACGCACAGCAGCGTGCGGTCGTCGTGGCAGCCCTGCCTCGAGAAGTCGGCCAGACGGGCCAGTTCGAGCGCGCTCGGGTGGCCGGCCACCGCTTCGGCCAGGGCCGGGGCCACGGTCTGCGGGCCGTCGCGCCAGGGATCGGCCAACCCGTCGGTCGCTAACACCAGCACCTCCGACCGGTCCAGGCGGACGCGGGCGACCTCCCACTGGGGACCCTCACTCGGAAGGGCGTCGGTCTCGGTACCAACGGCTCCGTCGTCGCCGTGACCACTGAACACCTCGACCCACGAACGCCCGCCC
>PMHU01000161.1:7685-12052 GCA_003156795.1 Acidimicrobiaceae bacterium | reverse complement strand
GACAACGAGTGGGGCTACTCGAACCGCGTCGTCGAGCTGGTCCAAAGGTTGCTGTGAAGACACTGCGGGACCTGGGCGATGTCGATGGCAAGCGGGTGCTCGTCCGGGTCGACTTCAACGTGCCCCTCGGCGACGGCGCGGTGGCCGACGACACGCGGATTCGCGCGGCTCTGCCCACGATCGAGGAGCTGCGACGGCGTGGCGCCCGCCTCGTGCTCGTGTCCCACCTCGGTCGCCCCAAGGATCGCGAGCCCGAGCTCTCGATGGGGCCGGTATCGGAGCGACTGGCCGAGCTCACCGAAGCGCAGGTGACGCTGGCGCCCGCCGTCATCGGTGACGAGGTCCTGGCGCTCGCCGAGGACCTGACCCCGGGCAACATCCTCCTGCTCGAGAACGTGCGCTACGAGCCGGGGGAGCCCAAGAACGATCCCGCGCTCGCCGACGCGCTCGCCGAGCTCGCCGACGTGTACGTCAACGACGCCTTCGGCGCCGCCCACCGGGCCCACGCCTCGGTCGTCGGGCCGACCCGATTCCTGCCAGCAGCGGCGGGTCGCGTCATGGCCCGGGAAGTCGAAGTCCTCGACGGCCTGCTCCACCGGGCCAAGCATCCGTTCGTAGCGGTGCTCGGCGGCTCGAAAGTGAGCGACAAGCTGGGCGTGATCGAAGCGTTGCTCGACCGGGTAGACACCCTGCTGATAGGGGGAGGGATGTGCTTTACGTTTCTGGCGGCCCGGGGCCACACCATCGGTGACTCGCTGTTCGAGGAGTCGATGGTCGACACGTGCCGCCGGCTGTTGAAATCCGGGCACGACTTGCGCATCCCGAGCGATCTGACCGTCCTAAGCCCCGGCGGGGCGTTTGGGGCCGGGGTGGCGCCGACCGGGGAAACCCGCCAGGTCGGGCCGAACGTACCCGACGGATGGATCGGCTTGGACATCGGACCCGGCACGGCGGCCGAGTTCGCTGACGTCATCTCCGAAGCCCGCACCGTGCTTTGGAACGGACCCATGGGGGTGTTCGAAGACCCCCGTTTCGCGGCAGGGACGCGCACCATCGCCGAGGCGATAGCGGCCACCAAGGCCTTCACCGTCGTCGGGGGAGGAGACAGCGCCGCCGCGGTCGCCGATTTCGGTGTCGCCGACCGCATCGATCACGTCTCCACCGGTGGAGGCGCCTCTCTCGAATACCTCGAGTGCGGAGACCTCCCCGGCCTGTCCGCCCTGCGCGAGAGCGCGCAAGCGTGAGTTCATCACCTCGAAAGCCGCTCATATCCGGCAATTGGAAGATGAACCTCACCCACCTCGAGGCCATCGCAGTGGTCCAGAAGCTGGCCTACAGCCTGGATCATCAGGACTATTCCAGGGTCGACGTCTCGATCCATCCCCCGTTCACGGCCCTTCGGTCCGTGCAGACGGTGTTGGATGTCGACGACATACCGATCGCCCTCGGGGCGCAGAACGTTCATTGGGAGCAAAGCGGGGCTTACACAGGGGAAGTGAGCCCCGGGATGCTGGCCAAGCTCCACGTCCGGTACACAATCGTCGGCCATTCGGAACGACGTCAGCATTTCGGCGAGACCGATGAGACGGTCAACAAGAAGGTCAAGGCCGTCGCCGGCGCCGGCATGACGTCGATCATGTGTGTCGGGGAGACCCTCGAGGAGCGCGAGGCCGGAGACACCGAGGCCAAGGTCCTGGGCCAGGTGCGTGCCGGTCTGGCCGGGCTGAGCCCTGAAGTGGTGGCCGGCCTGGTCATCGCTTACGAGCCGATCTGGGCCATCGGCACGGGGAGGACGGCGACTCCCGGGGACGCACAAGCGGTGTGCGGGTCGGTGAGGTCGGCCGTCTCGGCCGACTTCGGCGCCGCCGCGGGGGCATCGGTGCGAATCCAGTACGGAGGTTCGGTCAATCCTGAGAGCATCGGGGCTTTGATGGCAGAGGCTGACATCGACGGGGCCCTGGTCGGCGGGGCCAGCCTCGATCCTTCCCAATTCGCCCGAATAGCCACGTACGGGAGGGCCTGAGCCCCGCCGGTCTGGAACATTTGTTGCAGCCGGGCCGGAATTTCAACACAGACATCTCGCACAGTGGGAATACGGGCTGCTATGTTGCGTCCCGCCGCCTGATGTACAAGAGGTAAACAGAAATAGGAGGAGGCGACGCCCGAGTGCTGACGATCATTGTCATCGTTATCCACATCATGGTGTCGTTGGCGCTCATCGGCATGGTCTTGCTCCACAGCGGCAAAGGTGGAGGGCTGTCTGACATGTTCGGTGGCGGCTTGGGTCAATCAGCGGCTGGTTCCACGGTTGCCGAGCGCAACCTGGACCGCATGACGATTACCTGCGCCGTTTGTTTCTGCTTCACCACCGTCATCCTCGCCATCCGCTTGCAATGATGGGAGGCAGACGGGGCTGAGGTTGAGAAAATATGAATAGAAGGAAGAGACCGGAGCGAAAGCGAAGGTCAAGAGACGAGGAGGGTCTCTCCAAGTGCAAAGATTGAAGCGAACTACCCTGCAGGTAGGCGCTGGGCTTGCGAGCCTGACGCTGATCGCTGCGGCTTGTGGCAGCAGTAGCAAGTCAACATCCACCCCCCCGAACACGTCTAGTTCGACTGCGGGAGCTGGTCTTCAGATCAACAACCCCAACAGCTCGGGCACCCCGGTCACCGGCGGCACCCTGACGGTGCTTGGGACCAGCGACGTCGACGATGCTCTGGACCCCAACATCGGCTACTACACCCTTGACTACGACGTGTACTACCTGTACGAGCGCAACCTGTACACCTATCCGAGCATCCTCGGGAAGACATTCACCCTCGCTCCTGACCTAGCGACGGCCCAGCCGGCGGTTTCCGACGGCGGTCTCGAGTACTCGGTCACGATCCGCAAGGGCGCCATGTGGAACACCAGCCCGCCGCGACAGGTCACTGCGGCCGACGTCATCCGGGGTGTCAAGCGCAGTTGCAACCCGACCGATCCATTCGGCGGCCAGCCCGACTACAGCGACGTACTCGTCGGCTACAGCACCTTCTGCACTGCCTTCTCCAAGGTGTCGGCGACGAGCGCGGCGGCCCAGAAGGCCTTCATCGACAGCAACGACATCTCGGGTGTGACTGTCGACCCCAACAACCCGCTCACGGTCAACTTCCAGCTCAGCAAGACGGCGAGCTACTTCCCTGGCACCCTGAACCTGTCGTGGGCCAACCCGGTCCCCGAGGAGATCCTCAACTATCTCCCGGACAGCGTCGCCTTGTCGCAGCACACCTATTCGGACGGCCCCTACGAGGTGCAGTCCTACGTGCCCAACAAGACCATCGACTTCGTCCGTAACCCGGCGTGGAACCAGGCCAGCGACCCGATCCGTCATGCCTATGTGAACGCGATCGACATTTCCGAGACGGGCACCCCGACGGGGATCTATCAGGAAGTCCTGGCCAATTCGCCTCAGGCAGACATGCAGTTCGACTCTCACGTTCCGTCGAACTTCGTGCCGAGCTTGATCGCCAGCAACAACCCGGACTTCCAGCTGGTCACCGAGGGCGCGACCAACCCGTACATCATCTTCAACACGGTGTCGCCCAACAACAACAAGGCCCTGGCCAACCCGCTGGTGCGGCAGGCCATCTCCTACGCCTTCGATCGATCGGCGTTCGTGCAGAACGCGGGTGGTCCGGACGTGGCCCCGCCCTTGACCCACCTCATCGCCCCAGGCACGGACGGCTCGTCGCCAAACTTCGACGACTACCCGTACGATCCCGCCAAGGCCAAGGCCATGCTGGCCCAGGCCGGTTTCCCGCACCTGACGTTGACCTGGTTGTACAGGCCTTCTCAGAGTGTGACTGCGGGCAAGGACTTCCAGACCGCCCAGGCCGAGTTGGCCGCGGTGGGCATCACCCTCAAAGGTCTGGCTGCCTCGGGTAACGACTTCTACGGCAAGTACCTGATCCCGGGGACTGCGGCCAAGGCTGGTACGTGGGACCTGGCCGAAGCAGGCTGGGGGCCGGACTGGTATCCGACCGGAGGCAAGTCGTACTTCCTGCCCATCCTGGACGGAAACATTCTGCCGCCGACGTCGAGCAACTTCGGGTTCTTCAATGACCCGGTGGCCAACAACATCATGGCCCAGGCTCTGGCTGCCCCCACGGAGTCGGCTGCGGACGCCCTCTGGCATGCCGCCGACGTCGAGGTGATGAAGCAGGCTGCTGTCTACCCGCTCGAGTCACCTAACGAGCCGACCATCCATGGGTCCCAGGTTCACAACTGTGTCTTCATCGGAGCAATCCAGGACTGCGACATGGCCAACGTCTGGCTGTCGAGCTAGCCCAGCCCGGTTACAGAGCAACACGCATAATAAGGAATGGATC
>PMHU01000161.1:0-7619 GCA_003156795.1 Acidimicrobiaceae bacterium | reverse complement strand
AGTCGGGATCGGGTAAGAGCGTCTCCACCCAGACCATCATGGGTCTGACCAGGGGGGCCGAAATTTCGGGCCAGGCCCTGTTCAACGGCCAGGACCTGCTGACCATGACCGACGCTGAGCTGCGGGCCGTGCGCGGTGCCCAGATCGCCATGATCTTCCAGGATCCGCTGTCCAGCCTGCACCCCTACTACCGGGTCGGCTGGCAGATCATCGAGATGATCCAGGCCCACGAACCGCATACTTCAAAGTCGGCGGCCAAGAAACGGGCCGTCGACCTGCTCAGGCTGGTCGGCATCGCCCAGCCCGACCGCCGGGTGGACGACTTTCCTCATCAGTTCTCAGGCGGCATGCGCCAGCGGGCCATGATCGCCATGGCGATGGCTCTCAACCCGGCCCTGCTCGTGGCCGACGAGCCCACCACCGCCCTGGACGTGACCGTCCAGGCCCAGGTGCTCCGGGTGGTCGAACGGCTCCAGCACGAGTTTGGTACTGCGGTGATCCTCATCACCCACGATCTCGGGGTCATCGCCGAAGTGGCCGACGACGTGATCGTCATGTACGCCGGCAAGGTCATGGAGGCGGCCCCCCGCGATCCTCTTTTTTATGCCAACCACCACCCCTATACCGAGGGGCTGCTCGCTTCGCTGCCGGCCTATACCGGAGGTGGGGAACGGCTGAAGTCCATAGCGGGCCAGCCGCCCAGTCTGATCAATCCGCCGTCCGGCTGCCCTTTCAACCCCCGCTGCATGTACGTGATGGACCGCTGCCGTGACCAGGTCCCCCCGCTCGAAAAAGTGTACGAAGACCCAAACCACCGGTCGGCTTGTTGGCTCCCCCACACCAAAGCGGAACGGGAGAGCATCCGTGATCAGGTCACCGGCGTGGCGGTCGCCCGATGAGCGGAGACGTCATTCTCTCGCTGACCGACGTGGTCAAGCATTTCCCGGTCCAGTCGGGCAGCATCCGCCGCAACAAAGACGTGGTCCACGCGGTCGACGGCGTTACCCTCGAGGTGCGCCATGGCGAGACGCTCGGTCTGGTGGGCGAGACTGGGTGCGGCAAGTCCACCCTGGCCCGTTGCATCACCCGGCTGTTTGATCTGACCTCGGGCCAGATCGTCTTCGACGGCAAAGATATCAGCACGCTGAAGGCCCGCGATATGCGCCCACTGCGCCGCGAGATGCAGATGATCTTCCAGGATCCCTACTCGTCGCTGAACCCGCGCAAGACGGTCGGCTCGATCATCGGCGAGCCGTTCGTGATCCACGGCCTCGAACGCGAGAAGGACGCGCGCAAACGAGCGGTGCAGAGGTTGATGGAGCTGGTCGGGCTCAACCCGGAGCACTACAACCGCTTCCCGGCCGAATTCTCCGGCGGTCAGCGTCAGCGCATCGGCTTGGCCCGGGCTCTGGCCCTCAAGCCCAAGCTCATCGTCTGCGACGAACCCGTCTCCGCTCTGGACGTCTCCATCCAGGCCCAGGTGCTCAACCTGCTCGCCGACCTGCAGAGCCAGCTCGGGTTGACCTACATCTTCATCTCCCACGACCTGTCGGTCGTGCGCCACGTGAGCGACCGGGTGGCGCTCATGTACCTGGGCAAGATTGCCGAGCTGTCACCCTCTGAAGACCTGTACGAGAAGCCCCGTCATCCTTACGCCAATGCTCTCCTCTCGGCGGTGCCCACTCCGGACCCGGCCGAAGCGGCCAAGAAGAAGAAGATCATCCTGGTCGGCGACGTGCCCTCCCCGGTCCACCCCCCGAGCGGGTGCCGTTTCCATCCCCGCTGCCCCAAGGCCCAGCAGCTCTGTGTAGACGAGGACCCCGAGTTGGTGGCTCGGGCCGGTGACCAACCCAGCCACCTCACGGCGTGCCACTTCCCGGTGAAGTCGGCCGAGGAACTGATCACGGCCACCCCGCAGATAGCCGAACACGAGCGGATCGTGGAGCCGGAAGCGGTAAGCGCTGAAACGGTAAGCGAGTTGATCGAGAAGGGAGCGCCATGAGCCTCACCGGTACCCCCATCCAAGCACCTCTGGAGGAGCAACCAGCCGGGGTCGACGCGGCGGCGGCCAACCCCAAGATCGAGGGGCGCAGCACGTGGCAGCTGGCCTGGGCCCGTCTCCGTAGGGACCGGGCCGCGGTCATATCAGCAGTGGTGATCCTGATCATCATCCTGGTGGCCATATTCGCTCCGGTGTTCGCCACCATCACCGGCCACGGAGTCAACGAGCAGTTCCGGACGACCGGCCTCAACCCCGAGGGGTTGCCGGTGGCCCCGGGTAAGACCTTCCTCCTCGGTACCGACGACCAGGGCCGCGATCTACTGGTACGCCTGGCTTATGGATCGCGGGTATCGCTTGAAGTCGGTGTGTTGGCGACGCTTCTCACCGTCGCCGTCGGGGCCGTCCTGGGATTGGCCGCCGGCTACCTCGGCGGCATCGTCGACACCATCGTGGCCCGGCTGGTCGACCTGGTCCTGTCGCTTCCGTATCTGTTGTTCGCCATATCGCTGGTGTCGATCAGCCATCCCGGCATGCGCATCGTGATCATCGTCATCGTCGTCTTCGGCTGGGCGGCCGTAGCCCGAATAATCCGCGGCCAGGTACTGTCCATCCGCGAGAAGGAATTCATAGAAGCGGCCCGCTCTCTCGGGGCCAGCTCCTGGCGCATCATGTTCGTGGAGATCCTGCCCAACGTGATGGCTCAGCTGATCGTCTATGCCACCCTGCTGATACCGGTGTCGATCGTCGCCGAGGCGAGCCTCTCCTTCCTCGGGCTCGGCATACCGCCGCCGACGGCGGACTGGGGTCAGATGCTCGCCGAAGCCGAGAGCATCTACCAGCAGGCCTGGTGGTTCATCGTCTTCCCTGGCGCCGCCCTGCTCATCACCACCCTGGCGTTCAACATCCTCGGTGACGGAGTGCGCGACGCCCTTGACCCGCGCATCGACCGGCTGTAGGAGGACGAGATGATCAGATTTCTGATCCGGCGCATCGCTCTCGGGGTCTTCGTGATGTGGATGGTCACCGTCCTGGTGTTCGGCATTTTCTTCCTTGGAGGGAACGCCAACACGGTGGCCTACCGCCTGGCCGGCAAGGACGCCACCCCGTTGACGGTGATGCTCATCCGTAAGCGGCTGGAGCTCAACAAGCCGATCTATCAACAGTACGGCCACTTCCTGTGGCAGCTGACATGGCATCACAGTCTCGGGTACTCGTACTACCACGGTGAGTCCGTGGGGAGCATCCTCAAGCAGGCCGTCCCAATTACCTTCTCTCTCACCCTCGGCGCGGCCGTCATCTGGCTGATCCTGGGTGTGTTGTCGGGGGTCCTTTCGGCCGTCCGGCGGGGCTCGATCTTCGACCGAGCCGTCACCGCCCTGGCCCTGTTCTTCTACTCCATGCCGACCTTCGTGTTGGGCCTTCTCCTGCTTTTCTTGGTCTCGTTCCAGCTGCAGAAGCGGGGCATCCGATGGTTCCCCGGCCAGGGCTACACCTATATCTCCGCCAATCCCGTCAAATGGTTTCAAAGCCTGATCTTGCCGTGGATCACCCTGGCCCTGGTATCGGCGGCCACCTATACACGGCTGACTCGAGGCTCCCTTCTGGAAGTGCTCGGAGAGGACTACATCCGCACGGCCCGGGCCAAGGGGCTGAGGGAGCGACGGGTCATCTACCGCCACGGCCTGCGCTCCGCCCTGACCCCCGTGGCCAGCCAGTTCGGCATCGACGTGGGGACCCTTCTCGGAGGGGCCATCATCACCGAGACGGTGTTCGGAATGCCCGGGCTGGGCTACACCGCCGTGCAGTCGATCCAGAACCAGGATCTGCCAGTCATCATCGGTATCGTCATCATCGCCTCGGCGGCGGTCATCGTGGCCAACATCCTGGTGGACATCTTCTACGCCGTGCTAGATCCCCGGGTCCGGCTTCACTAGCGTTCTGCCACCCGACACAGCACCATCGCAGACCGGTCCGTCCCGACGGGGGTCCCGGCGGCCAAGGCGGGGCATTCTGATGGCAGTAGCCGGGCCGGTCGTGGCGGTGCTGGTGGTCGCAGCCGTCGTCGTAGGGGGAGTGCCGTTGCGGGGTGGGGGCCACAGCCATGGCTCCAAGACCTCGCAGGGCCCGAGAAGCACGACCCTGCCCGGCCAGATCTATGCCGACAACAGCGGGGGAGCCCCTGAGCGGGGCGGCACTCTCACCATGCTCGGCGTTGGCGATGTCGACTACATGGATCCGAACGTCAGCTATTTGACCATCGGCTATCTCAACCTGCGCATGTGGAGCCGGCAGCTCTACAACTATCCGGCCGTAGAAGGCGAGACGACCTCCGTGGTTCCCGATCTGGCCGCGGCCATGCCGAACATCACCAACGGCGGCCTGGATTACTCCGTGACTATCCGCAAGGGGGCCGACTGGGACACCGACCCTCACCGACAGGTGACCGCCGCTGATGTGGTGCGAGGGGTCCAGCGAAGTTGCAACCCGACCGAGCCGTACGCGGGCGACTCCGACTTCAGTGACATCCTGGCGGGCTACTCGACGTTCTGCGCCGGATTCAGCAACATGTCATCTACGAACGCGGCGGACCAAGCGGCCTTCATCGATTCTCACCCCATCTCGGGCGTGAGGGTCGACCGGTCAGATCCGTCGGGCCTCACGGTCGACTTCACTCTGGTGAAGCCGGCCACCTATTTCACCGATCTGCTGACCCTGCCACCGTTCGCACCGGTTCCCTCCGAGATCTTGAAATACCTGCCGGCGAGCAGCCAGCTGGCCCAGCACACCATCTCCGACGGCCCCTATCGGATCGAGAGCTACAGGCCCGGCAGGTCCATCGTTTATGTGCGCAATCCGGCCTGGAACCCCGATACCGATCCGTTGCGCAATGCCAATGTAGACAGGATCGTCGTCAATGAAACCGGCAGCGCGAACCAGATTTATCGGCAGGTTCTGGCCAACACTCCGAACGCCGACATGGAGTGGGATGCCGGCGTGCCGGCGAATGTCGTCCCGGAGCTGATCTCATCGAAGAATCCCGACTTCTTCATGCAGTCGGAATTCACCAATGATCCGTTCATCGTCTTTAACACCGTGTCTCCGACCGACCGGGGAGCACTGCAGAAGGTCGCGGTTCGCCAAGCGATAACGTACGCCCTGGACCGGGCCAGTCTGATCGACGAGATTGGCGGTCGACAGGTATCGCCGCCTCTCACCCATATACTGCCAAACGGCATCAGCGGCTCGTCGCCTGACTTCAATCTGTATCCATACAGCCCGAAAATGGCCAAACAGCTGCTGGTCCGGGCCGGGATCACGCACATGGACCTCAAGCTCTTGTACCAGCCCAGTTACGGGGCGAGCGCCGCCATGTTTCGGACGGTGCAGTCCGAGCTGCGCGAGGTAGGTATCACTGTCACGGGCGTGGCCGTCCCGTTCTCGGTCTTCTACTCCAAGTACCTCGAGGTCCCGAGCGCGGCTCGAGCCGCTGCGTGGGACTTGTCACTGGGGGCTTGGGGTCCCGACTGGTATGGCGACTCGGCCAAATCCTTCTTCGTGCCACTGTTCGACGGGAACACCCTGCCGCCGGCGTCGAGCGACTACGGCCTGTTCGAGGACGCGACCCTCAACTCGATCATCAACCGGGCTCTCGCCGCCACCTCGGTTACTCAAGCCTCCATCCTGTGGCACCAGGCCGACATGGAGGTAATGAGTCAAGCCGCCGTCTTCCCGATTTCCGATCCGAATGAACCTCTCGTCCACGGCTCCCAGGTCCACAACTGCATCTATATGGCAGCGATCCAGGAATGCGACCCGACCAACGTCTGGCTCAGCGGCTGAGGCGCGCACGGAGGTTCCTGGCCGGCGTCGCCGTGGGCGTGCTCGCGCTCTCGGGGTGCGGGGCGACCCACCACGGGGCGGGGCGCGCCCCNNGCGCCCCGCCGACGACGACGGTGCCGCCGCCGAGCCCGCCTCCCGCGCCAGTGGGCGAACTCAGCTTCGGCTTGGACGGACTCCCTCCGCATAACTGGAACGTGCTGGCTCGGGGCGGATACAGCCCGTCGCTGACCCAGATCGCCGACCAGTTGTGGCCCTCGGTGTTCAACGTCGGCCCTTCTTTTGTGCCCTCGCTGAATACGGCCCTGGTGACGTCGGCGTCGGTGGTCTCGGAGTCTCCCCAGACGGTGGTGTACCACCTCAACCCGGCGGCCACGTGGTCGGACGGGATTCCGATCAGCGGCCAGGACTTCGTGTACAACTGGCGGGCGCAGTCCGGCCGGAGCGGGGCCACAGACGTCGGGGGCAAGGCGTTTTTGCCCGCGGCCACGGCCGGCTACAGCCAGATCAGCAGCGTGGACGTGGCCGCGGCAACGCCGGACGTGGTGACGGTACGCTTCTCGATCCCCGACCCGGATTGGGAAGGCTTGTTTGGCCATTTGATGCCCGCCCACGTGGCCGAGCGGATCGGGTTCGACAGCGGGTTCACAGATCCCGTGGCCGATCTCGTCTCGGGCGGACCGTACATCGTCCAGTCCTACATTCCCGGCGGGCCCTTGAGGTTGGTGCGCAACCCCAGCTACGCGGGGCCGCCGGGGGCGGCCTTGGCCATCGATTTCGATTTCGTACCAGACCAGGCTCAGGCCGTGGCGGCCTTGGCCGCGGGTCAGGTGAGCTGCGCGTCGGTGGCGGCCACGGCGTCCACCCTTTTACCTCTCCACTCCGTCAAATCGCTGTCGGTTGACGTGGCGGCCGGACCGACCTACCTCGACCTGGATTTCAGGGAGGGGAGCGGACCGCTGGCATCGCCGACGCTGCGCGCCGCGGTCAGCGACGCCGTCGATCGTCAGAGGTTGACGGCGTCGGTACTCGCAGCCGTCATGCCCGCTGCCAGCCCGTTGGCAAACCGCTTCTTCGTGCCCGGCGAGCCCGGGTACCTGGCCCAGGCACCGGCCCCGTCCTCCGTTGCGGCGTCGCAGGCGTCGCACCGAGGGCCGCCCCTGCGCCTCATCGCGGGGTCGGATCCCCTGTCGGCTGCCGCCGCGCAAGCGGTCGCTTCCGACCTGCGCACGGCTGGCTTCGAAGTGACCTCCGTCAATGTGGGGTCCGTCGCCTCCGCGGAGGCGGGCACGGGATGGGATATGGCTATCGAGGTCCGGTCCATTGGACCGTTCCCGGGGTCGGCGACCGGCATCTACTTGGCGGGGAGCTCTGACGACACCGACGGTGTCGACAGCGCATCGCTGAACGCTTTGGTGCACCGGGCTGCCTCCACCTCGGGGTCCACCCGACTGGCTGACATCGACGAGATCGATCGAGCGGCGTGGAGCGATCACGTAGACCTGCCCCTGTTTGCGGTTCCGATCGCGGTTGCCTGCCAAGCGTCCGTGGTCAACGTGGCGGCGAACCCGGCTCCACAAGGCCCTGCCTATAACGCCCAAGTGTGGGGCCTGGCCGGCGCCACCTAGTGTCGACACCCATGGTTTCTGCGATCTTCGACCCGACCTCGTGGCGGGAAGTGGCAGGGTTCTCTTTCACGGACGTCACCTATCATCGGGCGCTCGATCAAGGTACGGTCCGAGTTGCGTTTAATCGCCCCGAAGTGCGCAACGCCTTCCGG
>PMHU01000035.1:4730-30117 GCA_003156795.1 Acidimicrobiaceae bacterium | reverse complement strand
AGCTCGGCTCGCACCCGCGGCATGACCTCTTCGGCGAACATCCTCATGCTGCGGGTGACCATGTCGTGGGGCATCGAGCCCCACTGAAACGCTATGACCACGTTGCCGATCTTGTAGTCCTTGAGTCGCGCAATGAGGCGCTCGGCAACGGTCTCCGGCGTTCCCATCAGCGGAGGATCTCCCGGCATCGGTTTCGCGGTGTAGCTCTCCCGGATCTGCCGCTCCCACTTCGCCAGTCGATCAGGGGGCAGGTGCCCCGGCGGGTAAAAGGTCTTGGCTGGGCCGCCGAAGCCGCGCGTCAGCAGGCCGCCGTAGGCAGCGTGAGCGGCGAACTCCTCGACCGCCTGATCATCGTCGGGGGCGACGTGGATGTGAGTGAGCCAGCCCACCCGGGCCGGGTCGTAGGCGCGGCCATACTGGTCAGCCGCCTTCCGGAAGTACTCGCACTGGCCCACGAAGTCGACGTGGCCCTGGCTGGCGTTCACCCCCATGTAGCCGAGGTTCTCCCGGGCGCANNGGGTTCACGCAGTCGAGCTGGTAATGCACCCCGTCCCACCGGAACGGCCCCGGCTCCGACCAGGCGCGGCGCGCCAACGAGAGAGCTTCGGCGAACCGATCACGAGCGTTGGTTGGCGAAAGCGCGAAGCTGTAGTACTCGGGTCCACCCCCGACAACGAAACCTGCCTCCAACCGTCCGTTGCTGAGAAGGTCGATCATCGCGTACTCCTCGATCGACGACATCGGCGTCGATCGCAACGGCAGCGCGTTCCCGAATACGGCGATCCGGGCACGCTTCGTGCGCTGAGCGACGGCGCCGGCCATGACGTTCGGGTTCGGCATGGTCCCGAACGGGGTCTGGTGGTGCTCGTTGACCGTCACACCGTCGAAGCCGAGCTCGTCGGCGNNTAGTGGAACGTGAAGAATCGCATTGCGCCCTTTCCATCGTCAGTGCGGCAACGGTAACGAGCATGGACCGAGTCAAAGACCGGGCCTGACCAACTGCGCGCCGCGCCGATGGCGAGCGAGCAGGGAGGCCGCGGCGCTCAGGATCGAACGGCGGCCCGCCGCGTCCAAGCGCTGACACCAGGGGGGCTCGACCAACGGCGCTGGTCAGCAGCGAGGCCTGCCGTCCTCGTCCACGATGGGCCTCCCCCTCGGCGAGGACAAGATGCTCAGACGGTAGGGGTGCCGGTCGCCCGGAACTCCTCCATCGCAGCACGGGCCCACGCCATGTCATCGGCGCCCATGTTCGACCGGGCGGTGTCGATGTCGATGTCGTAGACCTGCGCCGCGTTCAAGCCCAGGATCTTGGCCTTGAGCTCCGGCGTCAACTCCGGGTAGCCGAACGCGTCCCGCATCCAGGCGGGGATCTCGAACGCGCGGAACGTGTCGACCGCGGCCTGCGTGGGTCCGTACCAGATCGCGTCGGTGCCCCACAGAACGTTGTCAGGACCGACCGCGTTGAGCAGCTTGCCGAGGACATGGGCTGCTTCCACGGGGCGCTTGATCAGGCAGTACCAGGTGGTGCCGAGCTCAGCGTAGACGTTCGATCCCGGAGCGATGTTGGACTCGCGAAGCGAGTGGACCAGCCGGTTGACGCCGAGGTGGGCGGTCGCCTCCGTGTACGGACCTTCCCGGGTCTCGTTGGTCGGCTCACCCTCGCCGGGCTCGAAACCGGAATGGTACGCGACGAAGTTGATGTCAGGGAACATGGTCGCGGCCGGACCAAAGTCGCGCGGCGAACCGGTATCGATGAGGCCGCTGAGGCCCTTGTGGGCGCACACAAGCTTGACGCCGGAGGCCCGGACCGATTCGAGAAACTGGATCCCGAGGTCGTCGTCCAGGTACCAGCCCTTTATCTTCCCAAAGTCGCTCAGGGTGGTGGCGCCGAGCGTGTACACCTTCCAACCGGCAGGACCGATACGGTCGACCACCTCCGGCATCCTCGACAGCTCACCGTCGATGTCGGGGTGAACGACGGCGTGGTTCAGCATGCGGTCCCGCGCACCGAGCCGCTCCAGCAACAACCTCGTTCCCGCCATCTCGTGGTTGAACAGCATCCGCTCGTCAGAAATGCCGGGAGCCGAGCTTAGCACCGCGACCGCCGTGTCGCTCTCGAGGTAGACGCACCGGAGGTAGTCGACGAAGTCGAGAGCGGCGGCCTGAGGCAGGCCATCCCACCAGTCAGGACCGTAGCCGGGGAAGAGGGTCTTGATCAGCTGCCGGTTCGATTCACATGCGGGACGGTTCGCGATGTAGTGGGTCTGAACATCGATGATCAGCTCGTCGCCGCCGAGGGCATCATCAGCCGCTTCCGCGTCCACCGTGGCGTAGTCGGGGACGGCGAAGAAGTCTTCCCCGTTTGCGGCGTTGGCGCGGTTAACGCCAAGCAGCCCGGTCGCTATGCCGCGGCGTGATGCGATGAAGTCCTCGGCTGACATGCGAAGCCGCTCGATCGCCGCCTCGATCGCGGCGGCCGAGAGGATCGCCGCGTTCCGTTCAACGTCGTTGAGCGGTGGGGGGACGAACTCGTCGTTCGCGCATCGAGTCAAAAAACGGGGAATATGCCACGTCGCTGCTTCGCTCACCAAGGCCTCCAAGACGGCGTCAGACCAGGACGGCTGCGAGAGTGCCGCCGTAAAAACTTTCGTGACGAGCACCCATGTCCCCCACCTGCGTCTCGTAGTCGGCCAGCGGGTCGGCCAGTCCCTCCGCGTGAGGGAAGTCGCTGCCGAACATCAAGATGTCACCAGTCGTGTCCATGATCCGCTGCGGCTGCTCGGACGGGAACGACACGCAGCGCAGGTTCCGACTGACGTACTCGGACGGGCGAAGCGCCAGCTCGACGTTGTGCTTTGCCGTGACCTTGTGATGTATGTCGAAGCCGATGTCCAGACGGAACTGGAGCTCGGGCAACCAGCCCACCGAGTACTCGCAGACGACCAAGGTCAGCTCAGGGTGACGGTCGAACACTCCGTTCAGGATCAGGTCGGCGATCGCGATCTGCGCATCGAGCCCGATCATCACGAGGCTCTGCGTCGTCATGTACTGAATGACGTCATTCGACTGCCACCCATCGTCGATGATCCGCTCGGCGAACGCACCGATATGTAGCGTGGGAACGAGCCCGAGGGAGACCATCTGGGTCCACACCGGGTCGAAGTCGGGGTGCGACATACGCCGCCCGTTGGCCAGACCGGCCGGGAGGAACACCTGGGTGATGCCGCCTCGCGCCAGACCATCCAGCTCGTCGCGGATCCAGTCAAGCCCGCCTCGCAGCGTGCAATGGCCAGCGGGGCGGAGTCGTCCTCGACCCTCGGCCCGGACCTCGCACGCCCAGCGGTTCCAGGCGGTGATATTCGCTAGCTCGGACTCGACGTCGTTTTGGAGGTACCACCCGAAGTTCAGGCCCCAGTTGGGGAAGATGACCTGCTCGTCGATACCCCAGCCGTNNCGGTCGTGATACCTCGCCGGCATCTCGGTGTAGCGGCGAAGCGCGGGCTGGCCCTCGGACTGACGCTGGTGAGGCAACCCATAGGACTCCCAAAGCTTGCCGGGCTCGCTGATGTAGCACTGGAGAAGGCGGCGTTCCTTGTGCGTCAGCCACGTGTACCCGAGCTCATCTTCCTCAAGCTCGAGCGCCAGGTCACGCTGGTTCGACGGCAGGTGGTCTCGCCAGAGGCCGGGCTGCTCGAACAAGTGCGAGTCGGCATCGATGACCTTTGTCACTGCATCCCCTTGTCCGATCGACTGCATGACCCTACGGCGTCGTTAGACAGGCGCGATTGGACGCGGACCGCTCGCACCCGACCGGCGCCGCCCGGCCGGCCGCGACGCCGACTCGGACGACTGGCCACTGGCCCGCCCGAGCGGCCGACGGCGATGCCGTCCGACCGTCGCTCCGCCTCCTGCGGCCCCCGGTCGGCACACAGGCCCGCGGAGGTGCTGGGCGCCAACGGTTCAGTTGGACGACTACTGAAAAGATGGCAGCAGCCCTGCGGGATGATCGCACCGGCAACGACGTGTGGGAGCCGAAGACCGTTGAGCATTTTCATCAAATTCTTCATCCTCGGCGTGGGCGCTGGCGCCGTGCATACTCGGTACGCTCAAGGCCTGGTTTCATCAATGAGTTTACCAGCGTCGTCAACTTCAGCAGGGGCTCGGTCGAGTTGTCTGGCGCAAACGTCTACTGCGAAATGCAGGCCGACCAGGCGTTCCTGCTCGGGGAGTCCTGTCCAGCTCGTCGCGGTCGTGCGGGAAGCGCCAGACGGGGATGTCGCCAGCGTCGACGTCGGCCAGCATGCGCGTGCCGTTGTGCCGGGCTGCGATCGGGCGTACGTGATAGGGCGAGACCGGATTTTCCGCTCCGTCAACGCAACCGGCTTCGACGGGCGCCTCGGCGAAATCGAGGACGTGTACCTGTGGTCGGGCGATGACGGCTTCGACGCCCGCTCTGACCCCGGCAGCCAGATGCCACCACGCGGAGTCCCGGATGCAGATTGAGCTGAACGAGGAACAGGAGTTCTTTCGCGCCGCGACTCGGAGGTTCCTCGAGGCCGAGACCCCCCTCAGCGTCGTTCGCGACCTGTACGAGTCACGCGACGGCTTCGACCGAACGTGGTGGCGCAAGGCGAGCGAGCTCGGTTGGACGTCACTCCTTGTCCCTGAACAGCTGGGCGGAGGCACCCTCTCCGGCAAGCCCACCTGCGACGCGGCCATCGTCGCGGAGGAGATTGGCCGGCTCGTGGCCCCGGGACCGTTCCTGCCGGTGAACGTCGTGGCCGCGTCGGTGGCGCGGGAAGGTTCCGACGAGCAGGGCTCTTCGGTGCTCCCGGGGCTGCTGTCCGGGGAGATCGTCGCCACCTGGGCGATCTGCGAACCGCAACGCCAATGGGACGTTCGGGACATCAGGACGAGCGCCACACCACAGGGCACCGACATCGTCGTCGACGGTGCCAAGGCGTACGTCGAGGCGCTCGGTAGCGCTGATCTCGTCCTAGTGTCTGCGCGGACCGGCGACGGTCTCACGCAGCTGCTGGTGCCGACCGGCACGCCTGGCGTGAGGACGACGCCCGGACGCAGCATCGACATTACTCGGCGATTCGGATCGATCACCTTCGACGGTGCGCGGCTGCCCGCGAGCGCCGTCGTCGGTGAGATTGGCGGCGCCGCGGACCAGATCGCCTGGCAGCTCGACCTCGCGGTCGCACTCCAGTGCGCAGAGCTTGTGGGCATCGCCGATCGGACGCTGGAGTTCACGATGCAATACGGGCTGGAGCGCAGCGCGTTCGGGCGTCCGATCGTGTCCTACCAGGCGCTGAAGCACCGGATCGCGGACATGGCGGTCCAGCTCGAAGGGGCGAAAGCGGTCTCGGACGCGCTCGCGGCCGCGATCGACGACGGCGCTGCGAGCACGAGCGCTCTCGCCAGTGTTGCAAAAGCGTACGTGGGCACCCACGCGCTCGACATCGTCGACGACTGCGTCCAGATCACGGGAGGCATCGGGGTGACCTGGGAGCACGACATCCACCTCTACAACCGACGGGCGGCGGTGGACCGGGCGGTGTTCGGAACACCGGAGGATCACAAGAACACGCTGCTCACCCAGGTCGTGGCGACTAACAAGGGTCCCGCATGAGCCCCGACGCACCTGAACCGATCGCCGTCTTCCGCGCTCGTGCAGCGCGCTGGATGGAACGCCACCTGCCCCGCTGGGACGACGAACTCATGCCCACTCGCGCACTGCAGAACCTCCTGTACGACCACGGGTTCGCGGGAATAGCGTTCCCGACACAGTACGGCGGAGCCGGTCTGACGCTCGAGCACCAGCAGGCGTTCGTCGAGGAGACGGCCGTCCAGGATCGCCAGTTGCCGATGGAGAATCGGGTCTCGATCGGCATGTTAGGACCCACGATCCTCGATCGCGGGTCCGAAGACACGAAGGAGCGGTTCTTGCCTTCGTTGCTGCGCGGGGACAGCGTCTGGATGCAGCTGCTCTCGGAGCCTCAGGGTGGCTCCGATATGGCCGGCTCGATGACCAGGCTAAGCCGAGACGGCGCGACCTTCGTCCTGAATGGTTCGAAGATGTGGAGCAGCGGGGCGCTCGAAGCAGACTATGGGCTGTGCCTCTGCCGGTCGAACTGGGACGTGCCCAAGCACAGGGGCCTCTCGATGATCGCCGTACCTCTAAAGGACACGCCCGGAATGAGCATCCAGCCGACGCGATCGGCGAGCGGCCTGGTCAGCGACTACTGCGAGGAGTTCTTCGACGACGTTGTTCTCCCCGCGGGCAACCTTATCGGCGGGGAGAACGAAGGGTGGGCTGTCGCGCAGACCCTGCTGATGCACGAGCGCAACACGGTGGGGAACATCGGGTATGGGCGGCTGATCGGCCAACGTGAGCGCGGCCCGAAGCGGATGTTCGGCGGCGAACCGGCCGTCTCGTCGGCGGTGGCTGCGCATGAGCGAGGGCGCCTCGACGCCGTAGGGATGATGATCGTCGACGCCTACATCCAGTCGGTTGTGGTGCCACTCACCAGCGCGCGGGTGATGGCCGGGCTGCGCGCGGGGACCCACAAGGGGCAGTGGGGCTCTCTGACGAAGCTACAGTCCACGGTGGCCGCCCAAGCGTCGGTGCGCACCGCCCTTGCGGCACATGGTGCCGACGGCGTGATCTGGGAAGGCGACGAGGTCCGGGTGGACAACGTCGGCACCACGTGGCTCGAGTCACGAGGCGGCACGATCGCCGGCGGCACGAACGAGATGCAGCGCAACATCATCAGCGAACGCCTCCTGGGGTTGCCCAAGGAGCCTGCCCCGGACCGAGACCTCCCGTTCAGTGAGGTGCTCCGCAACACTCGGCGACGCTGACGCGGTGTCGCTGACGCGGTGTCGCCCGTCTCGATCAGATCGAGGACGAGCGGAGGCTGAGGTGCTCGCTCGACGCCAACCCGCGTAGGAGCATCCGCGCGTACCAGTCACCGATGTCTGCATAAGACCGGCGCCGGGTCTTGGCCCATCCCCGGGTCGTGCTGAGTAGCGCGAACAGCGTGCTGCTCACCAGTCCGACGTCAACGTCCGCGGCGAAGTCCCCGTCGCTCATCCCTTGCCTGATGATCCTCCGCACGAAAGTGTTCAGGTCTGCCTGCATCGACTCGATCTGTGATCGGTGCTCGTCAGAGAGCCAGGCGATGTCCCGCCAGATCCCGCCGGACGGGCTCTGCAAGCTATCCAGCGCTTCCATCTGGCGCTGGATGAACGCACGAAGCCGGGTCGCTGCATCAGCCTGGGCGGTCAGCTCGTCCTCCGCGGTAGCGTCGAGTCCAAGGCGCAGGCTTGACTCCGCCAGAGCGTACAGCAGATCTTCCTTGGACTCGATGTAGTAGTAGAGGCTGCCGGTGAGGAGGCCGACCCGGGCTGCGATGTCCTGGAGCCTCGTGGCGTGGTAGCCGCGCTCATTGAACTCCTCCGCAGCGGCGCGCAGGATCTCATCCCAACGTGCCTCGTTGCGCGTGCCTCGCCTCGTGCTCGGCTCGTTCGGCTCCACGCCGATTCGTCGGGGTCTCGCCACCTAGAGGCCTTTCGTTCAAGGATCAATCTAGACGGCCTGGCACGAACCGATGCCGAGCCTGCCTGACCAACTGCGTCCGACGCCGCCCTCTCGCAGTTGCGGATTCTCGTCCCGTTTGTCAAACTGGAGTTAGATAGATCCTACCTCGGGGGAATCGCATGTCTGTCACCGATCGGCCGGCACCCACGACCTTTAGTCCGCACCCAAACCAGACCACCTGCGTCGCGTTGGAATCGCTTCGCCTGCGCCCCTCTATCCGTGACCCGGGCTCAGCCAGCGAACCGCACCGCAGCCCCGCTAGCGACCCCCTCTTGTGGGAACCAATCGTGGTGTCTTGCGCGACATTCGAGGTGGTCGACGGTCACCGGCGCGTGAGCGCGGCGGCGTCGATGGGCGCGACGGAGCTGCGAGCTCGATGGTTCTACGGTGACGAGACCGACGCGATCGCCGAGTTCATCCGGCTGAACACACGAGATGACGTGCTGAACCGTGCCGAGCGGCAAGAAGCAGCCCGCAGGATCACCCGCGCACATCCCGACTGGTCCGACCGTCGAATCAGCGAGATCTGCGGGATATCACCGAAGATCGTCGCTCAGGTGCGCTCTGTCCTCGGCGAGACCGTGGAAGCCGTTCGCGTCATGGGAACAGGCGGACGTATCGGCCGAGACGGCCGGGTTCGTCCCGTCGACTCGCGTGCGCAGCGCGCCCGTATAGCCGAGGCGATCATGGCGCGGCCCCGAGCGTCGCTGAGGGAGATCGCCGGAGCGATCGGAGTCTCACCTGAGACGGTGCGGAGGGTCCGTACCGCTCTGGTCGAGCAGGGGACGCTCGATAGCAGTGTGCCCAGTGCCCCGGACGCGCTCCTGTCGACCCTCGCTCGTCGGCGCGAGCTGCCGTGGCAGACGGATCATGCCTTCACCTCCCGCGACGAGGCCGCGGCCGTGGCCGAGTTCTTTGCCCGGACCGACACGTCGGCTGTCGACCCGGTGCAGCACTCGCGGGCGATCCCGCTCAGCCGCGTCTACGAGGTCGCCGACGAAGCTCGACGGCGTGCGGCGTTTTGGTCTCGGTTCGCCGAGTCGGTGGAGAACCGGTCGCGGAAGCGCTGCCATTGAAGGCCAGCGACGGTTTCGCTCGAATCGGCGGTCGCGACGACGACGCGTCGTTCTTGAGCGGCGGCGGCGCAAGCCTACGGTCCATACCCGCGTCAGGCTACAAACGAACAACACACGGCAGGGAGGCGTAGCGCCGTGGGCCGAGACCTCACCCGTTTCAAGATCGAGCTGCGCGATGACGGTGTCGCCACTGTGACGATGGCACGGCCGCCGGTGAACGCCGTCGACTTGCTGATGTATCGGGAGATGCGAGACCTGTTCGTCGACATCGACCAGGTCGGACCGGGCGTGCGGGCCGTCGTCCTGACCGGGGCGGGCAAGCACTTTTGCGCGGGCAACGACCTGGATGACTTCGCCACCATGGACAACGAGAACGTGCGGGAGCGCATGTTTCACGTTCGTGAAGCGTTCTTCGCGATCCAGGAGTGCGCAGTACCCGTGGTGGGCGCCGTTGCAGGCGCAGCACTGGGCACTGGGCTGTGCCTCGCAGCCGCGTGCGACTTCGTGCTCGCCAGCCCCGACGCCTCATTCGGACTTCCGGAGCTAAGCGTCGGGGTCCATGGCGGAGCGCGCCACCTCGGCCGCATGGTTGGCCAGCCAATGGTTCGGTGGATGTTCTTGACTGGCGAGCGGCTCTCCGCTGAGCAGATGTACGCGCTCGGCGCCGTCATCGCCGTGGTGCCCCGCGACGAACTGGTCGAGGCGGCACAGGTTCAAGCGCGTCGTGTCGCGGCCTACAGCCCCATCGCCGTCCGCCTCGGAAAGCGCGGGTTGAACGAGATCGAGCTCGTCGACGTGCGGCGCGGCTACGAGCTCGAGCAGGGACTGACGGCGCAGATGATGGAACACCCGGACTCAAAGGTGGCTCTCGAGGCAAGCCGCACGGGCGCGCGACCGGCCTACGACGACATCGTTCCCCGCTGATCGCGGCCGATGTGTCCTACCAGCCCTTCCGTGACCAAATGGGCCAGCCTCATTCCCGCTTGGTTGCCCGCCCGTCCGCCACCACCGCGACCTAGATCTTCTTGGGCGCTTGGTCTCGTGATGTTGTAACAGGTTTTAAGCGGTGACGGGGCCGAGTCGCGCCTTGGTGATGTAGTCGTGCCGACACTATTGCGACGCTAATCCGCTGTCCCTTTTGTCCCCCGACCCCCTGCCAGGCCCCGGAACCGGCGGGGGCCGCTCAGGCGGGGCGGCGGTGCGAAAGCGCGATTCCGTTGTCGCGCATGACCAAGCGGCAGTCCTCGTCGCTGTAGTTGAAGTTCTTTAGGTCCTTGACGTACGACCCAGGATCGGCCAACCCCTCTGCATGGGGGTAGTCCGAGCCCATGAGTACGTGATCGGCGCCGAGTATCTGACGTAGCTCCCCGAGTTCGTCCTCATAGAACGGCGATACCCACACGTGCCGCTTGAACGTCTCGCGCGGGTCCTCCGGGTAGGCGGCGGGCGTTTGGCCGAAGGACTTCTTCAACTTCTCGAACAAGTGGAACACCCAGGCCGATCCTGTTTCGATCGAGGCGATCCGGAGGTTGGGGAAACGGGCGAAGAGGCCGTGGGCGAGGAGGTTGGCGAAGGTGTCCTGATGGTGGTCAGCCGATATGAGCGATCGGAAAGGGTTCTGGCGAAAGGACTCGGTTTCGGAGCTTTCTCCCCAGTCGGTCAGGTACTTCGAGTAGGTGCTGTCACCCCCGTGGTAGGCAACGGTGACTCCGGTCTCGTTGACCAGTGACCAGAACGGGTCGTAGACCGGATCGGCCGGCGATCGGCCCACACCGTTGGCGACCACCGGGCCTCCCACCATGACTATGAAACGGGCGTCGTGGTCGAGGGCCCATTGCAGCTCCGATACTGCGTTGTCCGGGTCGACCAGGGTGATGTAGGGCGCCGCGAAGATCCGCTCCTTGTAAGCGAAGCCCCAGTCCTCCTCCATCCAACGGTTGAACGCCCGGAAGGCGGCCACCAAGGCGGGGATGTCGGCCCGCAGGGCCTGTTCCATTCCCACCCCGAGGGTGGGCAGGAAGATGGCGCCTTGCATGCCCTGCTCGTCCATGAGCGTGAGGCGGGCGTCACGATTCTGGTATTCGGGGTGATCGGCCAGCCGGTCGAGTTCTCCGAATAACTCCCGGGGGCCCTGGCCTTTGGGGTTGCGGCCCCGGAAGTACTCGTCGAGGGCGCCCGGCTTTGATACCGGATCCCATGTCGCGTTGGGGATGAACCGGTTGATCCTGCCCCCGACCAGCAGGCGCTTGCGACCATTGACCTCGGCCCACTGCATGCCCCGCTTTTTGAACTCGGGATCCATATATCTGGTGAAGGCGTCTTCCGCCTCGTAGAAATGGTTGTCGCAGTCGAAGATCTGAAAACCTAGGTTGCCGGGGCCCACGATGCCCTCCCATGTTCGAGTTCGTCCGCTCAAATCTAGATTCCGAATCTATTTCTGTCAAGTGCGACCCGTGCCCCTGAGGTAGCCTGCGTTGATGGAGCCGACCGTCGCCGCCCGGTCCGGGAGGAAACCTGTGCTCGAGCCTTTGACACGGCCGGCCCCGGCGCGATCCGAGCAGGCGCCGCCGCATCCGGCGACGATGACCCCGCGTCAGCGAGCCCGACGCGACCGGTTGATCGAGGCCGCTCTGGCTCTGCTCGAGACTCAGGAGTACGAGACTGTTCAGGTCAAGGAAGTCGCTGACAGGGCAGGAGTGTCGCTGGGCACCCTTTACAACTACTTCTCTTCGAAAGAGAGGCTCTTCGCCGAGGTCCTCGTCCGCTGGGCCGACAACCTCCCCACCAACGTCCGCAGCCGGCCTCTTAAAGCCGCACCTCCGGCCGACCGGTTACGCGAGGCGGTGCACCGGGCGCTACGGGCCTTCGAGCGCCGGCCTCAGATGGCACGCCTGGTCAATGTGCTGGTGATGTCCACGGATCCACTCGCCGGCGAGCTTCTGGCTCGTATGGACCGTTCCACCACTGATGCCTACATGCTGGCCCTGGCGGGCACGGACCCCGACCTTGCCCGCCGCACCGTCAGCCTGGTCAACGCGGTGTTCAGCGTGTCGCTTCGCGAGTGGTCGCTCGGACGGATCACCATGAATGAGGTCTACGACCGCCTCGGCACGGCCATCACGACCGCTGTGCCCGGATAGCTCTCAGACCCTGGTCCGCCCAGGGCCTGTCTACTGATGGGTGTTCGGCGGACCGTGGCGATACGACTCGCCGCACCGGGGGGGACCGACCGGCGAGGACAAGGTCTGGTTGGAGGAGGCCTGGGGTGCCACTGGTGCGGTGGTGGCCGGCCGGGGCACCTATGAGGCGGCGCCACCGGGGCGACAAGACCAACCGCCTCTATCTTGGCGTCGGTCGCTCGGGCCCGGCATCGTCACCTATGACGGCGTTCGCAGCATGGCCGAGTACCGGGACCGCCTCTACCTGGGAACAGCCTCCTTCGCCGATTGCGCCTATGTCATCCAGGCAAGCTTTATGGCGCCACGGCATCGAAGTCGGTGAAGCCGGACGGGAGGTGCCGCCCGATCGTGGCGTGTTCGAAGAGACCCCAGCCCACGGCGCCGTCGCACGTGGCCCGGGCCACGTGGTCGATGACGCCGAAGGGGATGCGGCCCTTCACGTCGGGATCGGTGAGGTCGTAGACCGATCCCTTGATCCAGTCGCGACCCATCCACTGCCCGTGGTTCCACTCCGGGTCCGTTCCGTACCCGGCGCCGACGTGCAGCGCGGTGCCGCCGAGGGACTCGATGTCGACCTCGATCGGCTTGCGGTCACGTCCGACCAGGTGGAGCTTGGCGCGTTCTGGGATGCGGGTGCCGGATCTGTAGACGATGTCGACCTCGGGCCAGCCGAGCTGTTCGACGTGGCCGCCGCTCCATACGCGCACGGCGTCGTTGAGGGTGCGGTAGCCGTCGGTCCGCTCCTGGGCCATCACGATGAGCGCATGGTCGTCGAATCGCAGCGGCACGTAGAGCCACCAGATGCCTGGGTCGCGCTCCTCCGCGGCGCGCCCGTGCGGTTCGGGCTCGCCGACTGGGCGGATGCCCCAGGAGCGGTCCCGGGTGCCGATCCACGTCGCCGGGTCGACGGCGTGCGTCTCGCCGTCGACCCGCAAGGTGCCGCTCCACGTGCCGACTTGTGCGAAGCGGTAGGTGTCCAGGACCGGTCGGGCCATGGCGTGGAGCAGGTGGCGCTGTTCTTCGACTGCGGGGAACGAGCCGTCCCACGTGAGGTCGAATCCGATGCCGTGTTCGTCGGCGTCGCAGATGATGCGGATGCGTTGGAGCGGCTCGATAACCTCGATGTGGTAGGGGCCGATCCGTTGGTCGAAGGTACGGTCGTGGGAGAAGGCGTCAGACAGCTTCACCGTCCATTGGAGCGTGCCTTTGCGCACCAAGGCGAAGGCGTCAGTGACGCCCAGGTTGCGGTAGACGCCGAGGCCAGTAACGAAGAAGATCTCGCCGGTCCGGTCATGAGCGTTGAAGTAGCAGCGGTCGTAGAAGTTGCGATCGCTGCTGGCGACCTGTTCGAGCGAGAGAGGAGCCTGGTGGATGGGGAATTCGTCGAGAGCGACGGGCAAGGCGCACCTAACTCCAATAGGTGCCCGCGAGCATGCGCTCGAGGGCACAGCGGTTCAGGATCAGATCGTCCGCGTCGTCGGGCATCATCTGCTGACCGAAGTGGATCGACCGCAAGCCGGTGCGCAGGAAGACGGTGCTCCATTGCACGGCGGCGTAGACGCAATAGAAGTCGATGTCGCGCGGGGTGTGGCCCGAGATCGACTCGTAGGTGGAGACCACGTCATCGCGTCTTAGGAAGCCCGGCATCCCCGGCAGGCCGGTGTCATTGGCGAGATCGTCGAAGATTCGGTGCGAATAGAGCAACCAGGTGACGTCAAGCTCTCGTGGGCCAAGTCGGGCCATCTCCCAGTCGAGGATGCCGACAGGTTCGAATTCGCGGTACATGACATTGCCGATGCGCGAGTCGCCCCACACCAGGACCGTGGGGCCCTCATCGGAGGGCCAGTTGTCCTTGAGCCAGGAGAACGTGCGCTCGATGAGCGGGGAGCGACCGACGTCGGCCGCGGCGAACTCGTACCACTTCCGCGTGTACTCGACGTGTCGGCGCAACGCGTTGTCACCCTCGGTGAAGGGACCGACGAAGCCGAACCGGTCGGCAGGGTCGTCGATTGCGTGGAGTTCGGCGAGTGCGGCGATGGTGGTGTCCTGGAGTCGACGCTGGTCGGTGACGGAGGCGTCATAGAGCCAGTTGTCCCCGAACGGGTACGGCAGGACGTCGGGCGGCACGACGCCGTCGATGCGGGCCATGACGAAGAACGGCACGCCGAACGGGCCGCCGTCCTGTTCCAGCCACAGGACTTGGGGCACCGGGAGCTTCGTGAGCTCGCCGACGAGGCGGATCACCTCGAACTGGCGGGGAAGGTCGTACTCGGGGTGGACCGGCACGTCGGCGGGGTCGGGCCTGACGCGGGCCACCAGACGCTCGTCACGCTGTTCGCCGCCTTCGTCCCAGGCCGCCCGGAAGAGGAACGTGTCACTGGACATCCCGTTGGCCGAGGAGACTTCGATCTCGGTGACTGTCGGTCGGGCGCCGTCGGGAAGGCGTGAGGCCAGCCACATCTCGAGGCCCTGACGAATGGTTTCGGGGTCCCGGCTCGACTTCGTGACCCCGGGCGGGGACGCATCAGTCCCGCCCATCGTGCCGCCTCCGCGCTCTATTTGTCGTTCGGGGGGTCATAGGGCGATGGATTTCTTGGCAGTGCGGACGGCGTCGGCCTCGGCGTCAAAGGGGATCACGACGGGCACAGGTCCGAAGGTCTCTTCGCGGGCGATGCCCGAGACCTGATCGGCAACGTGCTCTAGACGGGTGCGTCGAAGCGATGTGGCCTGTCCTGGTGCGTCTCATCCCGCGACGCGAGCGGGTCGGTACCAGTTCACGACGTCTTTCCCCTGCTCGTAGGCCTCGAACCACTCGCTTGCGAAGGCCGGAACCTTCTCCGTGGCGGGCGAGTGATTCGGCGCCTGCGCGCGCGCCAAGCGGTAGAGCATGGTGATGACCTCGGTGCGCGGTACGCCTTCGAACTGGCCCGGAAGCTCCGAGCGCTCGAACAGCGAGGTGAGCCTCTTGGGTCGGACGATCATGTCGCAAGCGTCGATGCCCCGGTCGGCGGCCGGCACGTGCGTGTCGACGGCACGACAGAACATGCTGAAGCACCCCATGACGTGGGCGACAACCTTCGGGATCACTCGCAGGCGGTACCACGGGGACGGCACGACGGCGTCGTAGACGATCTTCGCCGACGATCGGTGCTCGATCTCCTCGACGAAGTGCCAGAGGAAGAGAGGCCCGACGCGGTGATCGCCGATGTCGAACAACTTGTCCTGATGGTTGAGCATCACCGAGAAGAGCGGCGTAAACGTCGCTTCGATGTCAGCGATATAGGCGAGGTGGTATTCCAGCGGCTCGGTCTTCAGCACCCGGTCGTAGCTTGCATCGAGGTCGACCAGGACCTGCTTGAGGCCGGGGTACTGTTTGACCAACGCGGCGGTGTGGTTGCGATGCGCACGACCGTGGATCGCCTCTTGGCGCAAGAAGGCGTCGGCCTCCTCGAGTGTGGCAGGATCCGTGATCTGCGCCATGGCCGCTCGCGTCGATGACACGATGAACCGCTCGAAGGCGGGAGCGAGGAAGCTGACCGCATTCATCATGATCCCGAACCGCGGGTTCTCCCGGTTCCATTGAAACGGGACCGACTCATCGAACTCCCAAGGCAGTTTGCGGACCTTCAGATCTGTCATCTCTGGGGACGTTCCCTCCGTGCGACGCCACAAGCCGGTAGGCACAGGCCATCCGGTACATACACGTTACCTAGATCCGTATGATATGGCAATCCCGGCGTCGGGACAAGAGAGCCGAGGCCAGGCCAGCCTCAACGAGATCCCGCGGTTCGTCTATGCCCCTCGATGTGCAGGGGCGTTCACTTCCAACAGGCGCGGTCAAGCGAGTTGGCGGCCCTCCCCCTCACGTTCGATCGACGGTGGGCCGTGCTCGATCGCCGAGTTCCGCCACATCGTCGGCCCTCGTAGGTCCGCCCGAAACGCGGACGGCTCGTTCTACGTCGGGTGCCCTCGCGGACGGCCGCAGGTTCCCTGGTCCGACCGCGGTGCCCGGCTGGGATCGACAGCCGACTTGCGGGGCTCCTGGCAGCGCCTCACCGGGTGACCGGTTCTGTGGGCTCAATGAGGGCCGATCCATCCCCGGAGGCAACGCCGAAGCTCACGTCCGGTACGCGGCGGGTTCGGTGGGTCGATGACCAGTGACTGCAAGATGCGAAGCATCAGTTCGATGAGCTCGTCGATGTCACGGCTGTCGTAGCCGGCGGCCGCCCAGTCCACGCGGGAGCGCTTAAGGATGTCATGTCCGACGTCGATCGCTTCCTTCGAGGTCACTCCTCGGCTGAACCGCTCGGACCGCCCCGCGGCCAGCAGAAGTGTGAGGTAGGGGCGCACATGGAGCTGCTCGTAGGTCCAAGCCAGCGCCTCGACGACCCAGGCCGACGGTTCCGTGATGCGACTCACGCGGGCGGTGATGTCATTGGCGAAGCCGGCAAGCTCGTGCTCACCCACCGCGATGAAAAGCTCATCGGTGCTCGCGTAGTAGCGGTAGACGGTCTGGCGGATGACGCCGAGCTCGGCTGCGACGTCGGCGAGCGTGAACCGCTGCGGCCCGACCCGGTCGACGCAGCGCATAGCCGCCTCTACGATCCTTTCTCGAGCCTCGTGATCATCCGCCGGTGGCGACCCGGCCCATCCACGACGTCCACCCATGCTGGGGCTCGCTTCCTTACTCTTAGTTGTCTTGAGGCTAGAGCCCTGCCGTGGCCTCCTGGCGCCGAGTGGGCGCTCAACGTGAAACCGAAGGATCAGGTCAAGGCCCGCCACCAGCTGATTGGCTGCAGTGTCCACCGACAGCCCACGAGCACGTTCGGCCCACAAAAGCCGCTACCTCGCACATCGCAACGTCGACCGCTGGCGGCGCTTTGACCCGCCCACCGATTGCTGGCGGTACCTCGGCACATCATCACTACGTTGCTTCCCGCACGACCTCGTCACCGTCGGTGGCGGCCACCAGCCGAGTCGACCGAAGCGGTCGGAAGAACTCGCGCACGTCGTTGACGAGCAGGTCCGGTTCCTCCATTGCGGCGAAGTGGCCACCGCGATCGAGATCGGTCCAGTGTCGAAGGTCGTAGCCCGCCTCCACCCATCGCCGACGGGTGCCGAGGGCCTCCTTCGGGAAAGAGGCGACACCGATCGGCGTATCACGGAAGGGTGGCACGTAGATGGATCCCGTGCGGGCCGATTCGTAGTACAGGCGCGCCGAGCTTCCTGCCGTACCCGTGAACCAGTAGATCGACACGTCGGTCAGCAGGTCATCGCGTGAGACTGCATCGAAGAGTTCTCCATCGTGGTCGGTCCACGTCCAGAACTTCTCGGCAATCCACGACAGCAGCCCAACGGGCGAGTCCGTCAGGCCAAAAGCCAACGTCTGTGGTCGGGTCGACTGGATCGCGACATAGCCGGTTCCGTTGGCGAGCATGTCGTCACGACGGGCGAGTATCGCGGCCTCGAGCTCGGATACATCATCCATGTCGTCGTCGCGGCCCGGCCCGAACTCTGGCAAAAAATTGAGGTGGATTCCCACCAAGCGCTCGGGATGCAGGATGCCGAGGTGGCGCGCGATCATCGATCCCCAGTCGCCGCCCTGGGCGCAGTAGCGATTGTAACCGAGCGAGCCCATGAGCGTGTCGAAGCACTCGGCTACCCGCAACGCGTCCCAACCGGGCTCTGAGGTCGGCCCGGAGAAGCCGTTACCCGGCAGGGAAGGCACCACGACATGGAACGCGTCGGCTCTATCGCCGCCGTGGGCCGTCGGATCAACGAGCGGATCGACGATGTGGCGGAACTCGGCGATCGAACCGGGCCATCCGTGGATCAAAAGGAGGGGGACGGCCCCAGGCTCGGCTGAACGGACGTGTTGAAAGTGGATCCGCTGCCCATCTATGTGCGTGACGAACTGGGGGACCTCGTTGAGCTCGGCCTCATGGCGACGCCATTCATAGCCGTCGGCCCAATACTCAGCAAGCGGCCGGATGACGTCTATCGCGCTGCCGTAGGTCCACTGGGAACCGGGGATGGCGTCGGGCCACCGGGTTCGCTGTACACGGAGGCGCAGATCGTCGAGGTCCGAGTCGGGCACCGCGATCCTGTAGGGCTCGATGCCGGATCTGACCCCGGCAGCGTCGCCCAAACCGAACTCTTCCCCGTTCGTCACCATACGCATCAGTATTGAACGTATGCCACCCACGGCGCACCTCGGCGCCGAGGAACCCTTGCTGGTTGCCGGCCGCCAAGCCAAGCACCAGACCATCGGCGAGCTAGGCGTCGAGCTTCCGCCGGTCCCGGGACGTGTCGTCCGCCCCGATCCCCGCGCCACGCGTGTGAGCGACAAAGTAACTCCACCGCGTTGGCGACAGTTGCGACACGTTCGCCTTAATCGTATGATCAGAGCGCGACGACGGTGCGTACATCGCACGAGAGGGGAATCGCCGAAGTGACCATCACGGTTGAGTCGACCATCAAGTTCCCGTACAAGCGGTCACTCGGACCGGTGATCGGGCCGTTCATGACCGCATTGGCCGAGCAGCGCTTCATCGCCATCCGCAGCGGTTCGCGGGTGATCTGCCCACCGCTCGAATGGGATCCCGAGACGGCGGCCGAGCTACCACGCGACTTCGTCGACGTGGGTCCGGCCGGCACGGTCTGCACTTGGAGCTGGGTCTCCAGGCCGACCGAGCAGCATCCGCTCGACCGTCCGTTCGCGTTCGCCCTCATCAAGCTGGATGGCGCCGACACCGCTCTGACCCATGTGGTCGACGTCGAGTCGATCGATCAGATGTCGACTGGCATGCGGGTCGCTCCCCGTTGGCGGGCCGAGCGGCTGGGACATATCACCGACGTGGAGGCCTTCGTGCCCGGCGAGGAGGCCATTACCGTCAACGGTGGCGTACCCGGCGAGCCGGTGACAATGATGAGCTACGACGCCTCGATCACCTACAAGATCCCGGTATCGGATAACACAATCAAGGCCCATGAAGCCACTGCGCAGGGCCGGCTGGTCGGATTGAAGTGCCCAGTCTGCGAGCGCATCTACGCCCGTGACCGAGGCTTCTGCCCGATCGACACCGTCGAGCTAACCGACGACCATGAGGTCGAGCTCCCTCAACGCGGTGTGGTCACCAGCTACACGATCATCACACCGGTTCAGTACCCGGGCCAGACCGAGACCGAGCCGTTCAGCCGCGTAATGGTGCTGATCGACGAGATCGACGTCGTGATGATGTACCAGCCGCTCGTCGATGTACCGGTCGAGGACGTGCGCATCGGCATGCGGGTCGCCGTGGTGTGGGCGTCCGAAGCCGAGAAGGCCGATGCTGGACGACCGGGCAACCTGGTCGGCTGGATGCCGACGGGCGAGCCGGACAACACCGACCCGAGCCTCGCGAACAGGATCATGTGATGAGCCGCACTCGAAATGACGACATTGCTGTCATTGGCTGGAGTGTCTCCCCCATGGAACGCCACACCGCCAAGAGTGAGACCCAGATGCTGCTCGAGGTCGTGTCCGGTGCCGTAGATGACGCCGGGATCACCCGCGCCGATGTGGACTTCACCTGCGCCGGCAGCTGCGACTACGTGGCCGGCGTGCCGTTCTCTTTCGTGCAGAACACCGACGCCATCGGCGCCTGGCCCCCCAAGAGCGACTCGCACGTCGAGATGGACGGGGCCTGGGCGCTGTACGAATCGTGGGTGCGCCTCCTACTGGGCGACATGGACATCGCCTTGGCCATGGGCTCGGGCAGATCGTCCACCTCCGACCCGGCGATCCTCTACCCGATGGAGATGGATCCGTTCTACCTCGCCCCTCTGGGTGCGGACCACGCGAACCTCTCCGCCATGCAGGCGCGGACGCTCATCGACAGCGGCATGCTCACCGAGCGGCAGATGGCCGAGATCGCCGTTCGCACCCGCCGCGACGCCAAGTCCAACCCCCTGGCACAGGTGAGCGGCGATTTCGATGTCGAGGAGCTGCTGGCCGCCGACTACGTCAACGCCCCGTTGCGCCTACACGACATGCCTCCCATCACCGACGGTGCTTGTGCGGTCGTTATCGCCCGGGCCGACAAGGCCCGGGAGCTGTGCGAGAACCCGGTATGGATCACCGGCTTCGCCCACTACACCGAGTTGCACAACCCGGGAATGCGCGACTTGCGCTCGTCCACCGCGGCGACCTTGGCAGCCAAGGCTGCGGGGGTCGACGAAGCACCCATCGAGGTGGCCGAGCTCCAGGCCTCGTTCACCCATGAGGAGCCTTTGCTCGTCGAGGCCATGGGCTTGGGACCCGAGGTAAGTGTGAACCCCTCGGGAGGACCATTGGCCGCCAACCCGATCATGGCGACCGGTCTGGTCCGGGTCGTCGAGGCTGCTCGCCAGATCCGCGTGCACGGCCGACACCGCACGCTCGCGCACTCGTCGTCGGGACCGTGCCTGCAACAGAACCTGGTCTGCATCATGGAGGGAGACTGATGAGCACGCGACCTGTCGCGATCGTCGGGATCGGTCAAACCAATCACAAGTCCAAGCGGTGGGACGTGTCCCTCGGCGGACTCGTGCGGGAAGCGGCTTTCCGGGCGCTTGAAGACGCCGAGATGGAGTGGTCCGACATCGACGCCGTCGTGTTGGGCAAGGCCCCCGACCTGTTCGAGGGCATCATGAAGCCCGAGCTATACCTGTCGGACGCGCTCGGTGCCACGGGCAAGCCGATGTTTCGGGTGCACACCGCCGGATCGGTGGGCGGTACCACGGGCATCGTGGCCTCCCACCTGGTCGCGGCGGGCAGGCACAAGCGGGTGCTGGCCGTGGGCTACCAGAAGCAGTCCGAGGGCAATGCCCAGTTCGCCCTCGGATCGGGCCAGGGTGCATCTATGGGCGCTGGCGGCGCCTTTGCACCCTACATGCGCGGCTACATCCACCGATCGGGAGCGCCCGAGGACATCGGCCCCATGGTCGCGGTGAAGGACCGCCAGAACGCCCTCAAGAACCCGTATGCCCACCTCAAGATCGAAAACATCTCGATCGAGCAGGTGAAGGCGTCCCCGATGATGTGGGATCCAATCCGATACCTCGAGTCCTGTCCATCCTCCGACGGCGCCTGCGCAGTGGTCCTCACCGACGAGGAAGGCGGCAAGGCCGCCGCCGCAGCCGGACGAACGCCGGCATGGGTACTGGCCACTGCAGTCCGTTCCGAACCCTTTCAGTTCCCCGGCCGCGATCCAGTGCGCCCCGCCGGCGCGGTCGACTGCGCCACCGACGTGTACCGCCAGGCGGGCATCACGAACCCGCGAGAGCAGCTCGACTGCGCCGAGCTCTACGTGCCATTCAGTTGGTACGAGCCGATGTGGCTCGAAGCGCACCTCATAGCCGAGGAAGGCCAGGGCTGGAAGATGGTCGAAGCCGGCGACACCGCCCTGACCGGTTCGTTCCCCGTAAACATGTCGGGCGGCGTGCTGTCATCGAATCCGATCGGTGCCTCGGGGCTCCTACGCTTTGCCGAGGCCGCGTTGCAGGTGCGGGGCATGGCAGGTGAGCACCAGGTCGAGGAGGCGAACGTCGCCGTGGCCCAGGCTTACGGCGCCGCAGCGCAGTACTACGCCATGTGGGTCGTCGCCAACAGCCTCGACCCGTTCGGAAGCTGAGCGGATCCTGCGAGGCCGGGTGGAACGTGTGTAGGACTGAACGGGCGACCCGCAGGACTCGTCGATGTCAGGCTGGTTGGTGATTTACGAATGTCACCGGTCTCGAGCCAGCCGTCCTCGAACGCCCGCTCGTTGGCCTCGGGATTCCTGTGGAACTCGACGACCAGCCGGATGCCCGGGGTGCCGCGCAGGCGTGTAGTCGCTCGAGGTCAAAGGCGCGTGGTCGTTGAACAGACACACCTTTCTCTAGTCGTCAAACCGCCATACCTTTCTCTAGAATCTCGCACCACAACCGCGTAACCGCCGAGGGGGCGACGACGCGCCTCAGGATTGGAGCCACCATGTCGTTGACCGCAGACGCGCCGCCTGCCGTACATCGGGGAGTCAAGGAGATCCCCTTCGTGGACGTCGGTGACGGGTCGAAGCTCCGGGTGCTCATGGTCGATTCCGCCAACGGCCTCTGGATCGTCGAGAACGTCTTCCCGGCCGGCTACCGCGTGCGGACACACCGCCACACCGGCCCGATCTATGCCTACACGACCTCAGGTGCCTGGAAGTACGATGAGTACCCCGACATCAACCGCGCTGGCTCGTTCCTCTTCGAACCGGCCGGGTCCGTCCACACCCTCGTGGCACTAGAGGACGACACACAGGTCTGGTTCCAGATGTACGGCGTGAACCTCAACCTCGGCCCCGACGGAAGCGTGGAAAGCGTCTACGACGGACCCGGTACCCTGCTCGGCTACCGACTCCTCTGCGAGGCCGCCGGACTCGGTGCCCCGAAGGTGTTCGAAAAATGACCGCGACGTCGATCGCCGATCCCAACACGTATACGGACGCCCCACCGCACGAGCTGTTCACCGAACTGCGACGTACGTCGCCCGTGCACTGGGTCGAGATGCACGACGAGCCCGGTTACTGGGCCATCCTTCGCCACGCGGACGTCATCCACGTCGCCAAGGAACCGGTGTTGTTCTCCGCCAGCACCGGCGGGATCGTCATCGAGGACGTGACGGCAGAGATGCTCCAGCATCTGCGCGGGATGTTGCTCTCGATGGACCCACCCCGGCACCAGGACTACCGACGCGACCTCTCGGAGAGCTTCAAGGTCCGCACCATCGCCGGTCTCGAGGGCCGCATCCGAACGATCTGCGGTGAGATCCTCGACCGGGCCGCCGATCAAAGCGACGTCGAGTTCGTACACGACGTCACCTCCTCGCTGCCTTCCCAGGTCATCGGCGAGCTCATGGGCATCCCACCCGACGACTGGCCCCGGATTCACGCCATGGCCGAGAGTCTCGCAAGCGCCCAGGACCCCGACAAGGGCGGATCCGGCGACTCCTACGCAGGGTCCGGCGACCCGTTCGTCGACATGGCCATCTACGCCATCCAGCACTCGCAGCGCCGCCGGCTCGAACCCCCGCGGGAAGACCTCACCACCGTCCTCCTCATGTCCGACTTCAACGGCAACCCCATGGACGACATCGCATTCGGCACCTTCTTCGTCCAACTCGTCACCGCCGGCAACGACACGACCAAGACGATGCTCGCCGCCGGCCTACTCGCCCTCCTCGACCACCCCGACCAGCTGGCCACGCTACGCGACGACCACTCGCTCATCCCCGGAGCGGTCGAAGAAATCCTCCGATGGGCCAACCCCCTCCACTACTTCCGACGCACCGCTACCGCCAACACGACGATCGGTGACCAACCCATCCACGAGGGACACAAAGTCGCGATGATCTACACGTCGGCGAACCGCGACGAAGCAGTGTTCAGCGACTCCCAGGCCTTCGACATCCGTCGCCACCCGAACCCTCACCTGAGCTTCGGCATCGCCGAGCACTTCTGCCTCGGTGCTCACCTCGCTCGACTGGAAGGACGGGTGTTCTTCGACGAGCTCCTCACCCGCTTCGCAAACATCGAGCAGACGGGTCCGGCACGCCGAGTCCGCTCGAACTTGAACAACGCCCTTAAGTCTCTCCCGGTGAGGCTCTCGTGAACGTCGGGGTGGCCAGCCGAAGGTTGGATCGGCAGCCCTATCCGGTGTGTGTTCCACGAGTACGACTCCGCGGCCTGCACCACCTCCCCTGACACCCCCCAAACATAAGCAGCGATCCCGTCCGACACGGCGGATGTCGCCGTTATCGGCAACACCCCGGCCGACGACCCAGACAGGGTTCACACCCCGAGCATCGTCTCCCCAGCAATCTGGGCTCGACAACAACTCGCATCAGTTTTTGGACCCTTTCACGCTGATCACGCACGGCGGGCGACGGTGCGGGTCGCCCCTGTGATCCTAGGGTGCCGATGCTGGGCTAACCCGGTTGGGTTCTCGCGGCAGGCCGAGCAGGCGCTCGCCGATGATGTTGCGCTGGATCTGCTCGGTGCCGCCCCCGATTCGGGACGACCATTGCCCGAGGAACAGCGAGTCGAGATAGCGCAGGTGGGGGTCGTCCGAGGTGACCGTGCCGGCCGTGCCTCGAAGGGCCATGATCAGATCGCCTATCTCGCCGAGCAGCAGGGATAGGGCCAGTTTGGCCACCGAGCTTTCCGGACCGGCCGGGGTGCCGCGGCTCATGGCGGTCTGCTGCCGCCAACCCAGGTACTTGATCAGCTCGCTACGGATGTGGGCCTGGGCCAGGCGCTGGCGGAGCAACGGATCGGTGTTGGCGCTGGTCTGGCGGGCCAGGTCGTAAACCTTGGCGAACCGGTCTTCCCACAGGTTGCTGATGAGGGTCCGTTCGCTGGTGAGGGTGGTCATGGTGACGGCCCACCCTCCGTTTATCTCGCCGACCAGGTTGGCGTGCGGTACGGCGACGTCCGCGAAGAACACCTCGCAGAAGTGGGAACCTCCGGTCATCTGGTGGATCGGGCGGACCTCGACGCCTGGGGAGCGCATGTCGAGCAGGAAGTAGCTGATGCCGCGGTGCCGGTCCGATTGTTCGCCGGTCCGGGCCAGCAGGATGCCCCAGTCGCTGAAGTGGGCGCTGGAGGTCCACACCTTCTGCCCGTTGACTATCCAGTGGTCACCGTCGCGCTCGGCCCGGGTGGCCAGGCTGGCCAGGTCGGAACCGGACCCGGGCTCGCTGAAGAGCTGGCACCAGACCTCGTCGCCCCGCAGCATCGGCGGCAGGAACCGGTCCTTCTGGGCCTGGCTTCCGTGAGCCATAAGGGCCGGCCCGCCCATCCCGATGCCCTGGGCGAATATGGTGTCGGGGACGTCGAAGGCGGCTTGTTCCTGGGCGAAGATAGCGGCCTGGATCGGGGTTCCGCCGCGCCCTCCGTGCTCTTTGGGCCAGGTGATACCGGCCCATCCGCCGTCGTAAAGGGTTGCCTGCCACCGCTTCGACTGGCGGATGTGCTCCTGCTCCTCTTCCGAGAAGGCCTCGGTCAGGGTGACCGGCGGGGCGGTGTCGGCCGAGCGGAGCTTGGCGTGGGCCGACAGCCAGGACCGGGCTCCGGCCCGGAAGGCGACCTCCTCTGGAGTGTCGTCGAAGTCCACGAGGTGTCTTAGCTGGCCCAGGCCGTGAGCAAGGCCTCGTTGGGGTTCTCCGGCAGCACGGTCAGCGGCACCGCTAGTTCGGCCACCGTCGGGCCGTGCTGCTGGGCCAAGGGGGCCAGGCTGGACAGGTCGAAGCCGTACAGCCGGGCCGCGTTCCCGGACAGGAAAGGCTTGAGCTGGGCCGGGGGAGTGTCATGGAACAGCTGGCGCAGGTGCTCCCTGGTGTATGGGCCGGTCCCCTCCTCGTGGGGATAGTCGCTGCCCCACATGTACCGGTCGGCTCCGATCTCCATCGCTACCTTGGCGTCCTCGACCGTGGGCTGGCTGACGCCGACCCACACGTTGCGCTGGAAGTACTCGGTGGC
>PMHU01000035.1:0-4642 GCA_003156795.1 Acidimicrobiaceae bacterium | reverse complement strand
TCCAGTTCCTCGCACACCGCCCAGAGGGGGTCGTAGTCGGGGTGGTGTAACGGCTTGACCCACTTGACGTCGGGGGGGATGTTCGGCACCAGAACCCCACCCCGGAGATCGTGGCCGCGGATCCATCGAACGTCGGCGATGGCGTCGTCCAAGTCGTTGAGGAACACCTGGCCGATGCCGGCCCGCCGCTGCGGGCATTCGGCCACGAAGTCGGCCAGCCAACGGTTGTGGGCCCGGATGCCGGCCAGGCGGTGGCGGTAGTCCTCGGGCGAGGGGGGCGCGGCGAACAGCACGAAGCTCGGGAAGAAGGGGGGGATGGTGTTGGGGAACAGGACCTCGGCCACCACCCCGTCGCGCTCTTGGTCGTCCCACCGCCGGCTGCTGTCCCAATTGCGGACCTTCAGATCGGTGTCCTTGAGGTCCTTGTACGGGTTGCGGTACTTGTCCCGCCAGGCATCGAAGTCGGCGTGGAACTCGGAATCCAGGTAGTCCCGGTACTGGGCGTGGCTGCCGCCGGCGTGGGTATCGGCCGAGATGATCGTGTAGTGCTCGGCCATTTCTAGAACTCCTATTGCAGTGGCTCAGGGGAGGGGCCCACCGATGAGAGGCCCTTCCTCACAGTTGAAGAAGCGGATCTCGTTGGCGTCAGCCCGCAGGTAGCGATGATGGACGCTTTGGTCGTGTGGTGAGCCATCTGCTCAGCGAACGGTGACGGGTCGCACTCGGGCACCGGGTCCACGGTCGCCGGCCAGATCGGCGAGGATCTGGAGGTGGGCGGCCTGGCATCCGATCTCGTTGCGACCAAGAACGACATCAGTGCGCCCGGCCGCGAGACCGATCCCTGACCGCTTCAACACTGGGCCGTCTTCGTCGCGGACGATGGCTTGGATCTGGGGCGCGTAGGTCTCAAAGAACGAGGCGACCTCTTGGTTGGCGACGGCGAGGCGGGACAAGACGGTGTGGCGGATCGTGCTGCTGGACGGGTTCGGTCCGGGTAGAACTGCAACTTCTCGCCGCCCAGCGGTGATGTTGCGATCACCGAGCAGGGATAGATGTAGTAGATGCAGACCAGGTGCTCTCCTTCAGGGGGATCAGGGTCGGTGCCCATGGAGACGATAGGTACACCGAGTCGATGGTGCCGGCCTATCTGGTCGAAGGTGACAATGTTGGCGATGGTGCCCTGACCTACCACCGAGTTACCGTGGACGTACGGGAAGTGGTAGGTCTCCTGGAAGGCTTCGAGCGCGCATTTCCAGTTCGATTCGAGTTCGATCTCCATCGTCGCGGCCACGTCGTAGTGGTAGCCCCGCCCGCGGCTGCCACGGTCGAGCTTGGCGTCACAAGCAGGGGCGCGGAGAAGGTCGTACGGAGTTCGGCCTCGGCAATGGCCCGGTCGGTGTAGTGCGCGTTCGGGATTCGCATGGTCGAGGGCATCAGATCCCCTATGCCGGCGCGAGCCGCGGCGTGGACCCTCGCGGTGAGTTCGCGGACTGGATCGGAACGGCCAGATCATCCATTTTTAGCCTTTCGTCTGCGGACACCGGAGGGGCTAGAAGCCGGGCACAATCGGGCTTCCTGGGAGTCGCCGGTGGTCTGATTCAGCTGGTTGGGTCGAACATGATCGGTAGACGGGCCGGTCCGGTTAGGCCGAAGAAGGGTTTCATGTCGGGCTCGCCATCGAGTCGAAGGTTGGCGAGTCGCGCCGGCAGAACAGCGAGTGCCTCTTGGAGCTCGGCCCGGGCCAGGTTGGCGCCCAGGAAGTAGTGGCGGCCGGTGCCGAAGGTGAGTGTCGTCCAGCTTTGGCGTTCAGCGGTGGTGTCGAACTGATGTGGGCACGACACGTGCTTGGGATCGCGGTTGGCGGCACTGGATGAGAGAAGCAGGACCGTCCCCGCTTCGAAGGTGAGACCCCGGTAGGTGACATCCTCGGAGGCGATGCGAAGCGTTCCGGCGCCGGTGGGATCGAATCGGAGCACTTCCTCGACGGCCCGTGCGGCTCCAGAAGACTCCCCCCTGAGGCGGTCCCATTGGCCAGGGTGGCGCGCTAGCCACATGACCGCGATGCCCAACTGGTTCCGGGTGGTATCTGTGCCGCCCAGAATGAGGGCGGTGACCAGGTCTCGGAGTTCGAGCTTGCTGAGACGATCGCCGTCGTCGGCGGCGGCGACGAGCTCCGACAACAGGTCGTCGCGGAGTCGGCGGCGGCGTTCGTCTATGAGCGCGTCCACATATTCTTCGAGCTCCGCGACAGCGCCCTCGATCTCGACACGATTCTCGGCCACAGTGAAGCCGACTTGTTTCATGATGCTGTCGGCGAGACGGGAGAACAGCGGCCAATCGGAGTGGGGGGCGCCCAGGATCTCGCAAATGATCGCGACGGGGTAGCCCTTGGCAACGTCGGCGACGAACTCGCAACGTCCTGCCGGACCGAGCTCATCGATTCGCTCATCGAGATAGGAACGCATCATCGGCCGAAGGCGGTCGATCGAGCGCGGCGTGAACGAAGGAGACACGAGGCGGCGGATGCGGCTGTGATCAGCGAGCGGGACAGACAAGATGTTGCGTGCCGCCCGTTCGTGAATCGGACCCTCAGTGATCCCTTGCAGCTCCAAGATGGTGACGCTGGTTGCCGCAGTGAACCGTTCGTCGCGCCAAAGCTCCCGAGCAGCTCCGTAATCGATCACGCCTAACCACAACGGCGACCGGTAGATCCAGTGGCCCTGGTCGTGAAGGTCAGCAACCAGCTTGGTCAGTCGATTTTGGGTTGAGGGGTCGAACGGGTCGAACATCGGAAGCGCGTCGGTGCTTGCGCTCATAGGTCGTTATCTCCAGTGGTCGTCATATCAGTTCTCGAGTCAAGGGGAGGACCCGCTCGGTTGGGCCACCGGCTCGCGTCCGGCCGGGGCCACTGAACGGATGGCGGGCGCCAACCACCGCTGAAGGAACGCTCGTAGCTGGGCGCGGTTGCGGCGAGGCGGCGGGTCCAGCACGAGTGACCGCAAGAGCCGCAATCCGAACTGCACAAGCCCGTCCAGGTCTTCGGAGTCATAGCCGCACGCGGCCCAATCAACGTTCATGCGGGCGAGCATCGAGTGCCCGAACGCCGTCGCTTCTGGCGAGGAGACGCCTCTGAGGAACATCTCGGATCGACCGGTGTTCAACAGCAGCCCAAGGAACCGCTCGTGGGGAAGCCGCTCCAACGTGTAGGCGATAGCCTCGACCACGGCGTCACCAGGGTCGGTGAGCTGGGCCACATGCCCGGCAAGCCGATCGAGGTAACCGTCGACGGCATCGGTAGCCACCGCCAAAAGCAGATCACCCGTGCTCGGGTAAAGGCGGTACACGGTCTGCCGGGTGATGCCCAGCTCTGCCGCCACATCGGAAAGTCCGGTCTTGTCGGGTCCGTACCGGTCGATACAGCGCATCGCCGCGTCGATGATCCATCGTCGCGCCTCGTCGTCGTCGATTGGAGGCCTGCCCCGCCAACCGCGCGCCATCGTCACGCGCTCCTGCGTCGAATGGATACAGCCCCACCGCTATGACGCCCACGGGACCACCCTGCCTGAATCATACGTTCCATCGTATCATGGATGATTGTATGAGTGCCAGGACGGACCGTCACCCTTGACGTTCGACCACGCATCATCGAAGCGGCGCTTCGATAGGCGGACCGAGGTGGCCAGAGGACATTCACCCTGTCCGAGGTCGCCGCTGAGCTCGGCGCGATCCGACAGACGGTGTACCGCCACTTCGCCACTGCCGAGGACCTCTTCGATGTCGCTGGCGCGCACGCGATCGAGTCCTACATCGACGAGCTGACCGAGCACACCGCCGCGCTCACCACTCCGGGCGAATGGGTCGTCGAGATGCTCGCCAGCGCGATCGAGCGTCTGCCGTCACGGCCGTTCCTCGCACAACTGCTCGCTGACCGTAAGACCGACCAGTTCATCCGGGAAATGACATCGCACAAGGGCGCTGCAATCAGCCGTGAGATGTTCAACCGCTCGTCGATCGACTGGACGGCAGCCGGCTACGACAACCGTGACGTGGATGAGCTCATCGAGCTGATGCTCCGGATCCTCCAGTCGATGATGCTCGACCCGAACGACCCACCCCGGAAAGGCCCGGAGCTTCGGCGCAAACTGTCCGGTTGGATCGGACCGCGCTGACCACGTTTCGCCCATTAGCTCGCGGTGCACATCAGCGCAGCTGTGGAAAGAAACCGGCGGGCGGCGGCCACGAGCTCGCCTGGTGTCTCGGGGGCCGGAAAGCGCCACCGAGGTCGAACTGCGTGTACTGGCGGAGATGGTGGAACGGCTCGGCCCAGCGGCGCTCTCGGCCCGGGACCTCCTTGGGGAAGGCCGCGACGCCAACCGAAGCGCCAGGGACCGCAGGGGCCGGCATCGAGCCAGTGGCAAGTCTAGGGTCGGGGCCATGAGGGCCCTGCAGATCACCCAGTGGCACACCGATCCGGAGTTGGTTGAGGTGGACGAGCCCCACGCCGGTCCGGGGCAGGTGGTCGTCCGAGTCGGCGGTGCCGGCGTGTGCCACTCCGACCTGCACTTCCTCGGCGAGTTGGGAGACCTGCTCCCCTGGCCTCTCCCCTTCACCCTCGGCCACGAGAACGCCGGCTGGGTGCACG
>PMHU01000093.1:249-15471 GCA_003156795.1 Acidimicrobiaceae bacterium | reverse complement strand
CGCTCCTCCTCGCGGTAGATCAGGTTGTAGTGGTTCTGCATCGAGACGAACTTCGTCCACCCGTGCTGCTCCGCCGTGTACTGCGCCTTGGCGAACTGCCACGAGAACATGCTGCTGGCCCCGATGTAGCGGGCCTTGCCCGCCTGAACCACCTCGTGCAGCGCTCCCATGGTCTCCTCAATCGGCGTGCGGGGGTCCCAGCGGTGAATCTGGTAGAGGTCGACATAGTCCATGTCGAGACGGCGCAGCGAGGCGTCGATGCCGGCGAGGATGTGCTTGCGGGAGAGCCCGCCGCCGTTCTCCCCCGGCGTGACCGGCATGAACACCTTGGTGGCCACGACCATCTCGTCACGACTCAAGAACTTGGGTAGCAACCGGCCGGTCGCGATCTCGCTCGCTCCGTTGGAATAGACGTCGGCCGTGTCGAAGAAAGTGACCCCTCCTTCGACTGCGGCGCGCACGAGAGGCTCGGCCGCGTCCTCGTCGATGACCCACGGGCGGTCGCTACCGTTGCCGAAACCCATCATCCCGAGGCACAGACGGGACACCCTCAAGCCGGTCTTTCCGAGGTTGACGTACTCCATGTCGATCAAGCTACCGGCACTAGCGTTCGGTGGATGCCAAGCGACCCGGCCGACCAGGTGCCCAGCTGGTTCCTGGACGCTCTAGCCGCCCCGGTGCAAGTCGGTAGCTTGCGAGTCGACGGATGCGATATCGCGTTTCGGAGGTGGGGGGATCATTCGAAACCGGGCCTTCTCCTCGTACATGGCGGGGGCGCCCACAGCCGATGGTGGGATCACGTCGCCCCGTTTTTCTCCCAGGAATGCTGCGTCACGGCCTTGGATCTTTCCGGGCACGGCGACAGTGGGCGGCGCCCCAAGTACGAGCTCGGTCACTGGGGCCATGAGATCGCCGCAGTCGCGACCTCCTTGGGTTCGAGCCAGCCGCCCGTCGTCGTGGCCCACAGCCTCGGCGGGTTTGCCACCTTCTGCGCCGCGGCAGAGTTCGGAGACAGCTTCGAAGGAGTGATCATCGTCGATTCGCCGGTCCGCGAACCGGCCCCGGAGCAGGAGGCCAACACCAATCGGCAGGCCTTCGGGCCTCTGCGTCTATACCCGAGCCGCGGAGCGGCGCTCTCGCGCTTCAGGGTCGTGCCCGACCAGCCGGGCTTGCTGCCTTACGTGATCGACCACGTCAAAGAGCACTCGATCCGCGAGGTTCCGGGCGGGTGGACGTGGAAGTTCGACCCGATCTTTTTCTCCAACGTGGGGCACTTGGAACCCGAGCTGCTGGGCCGGGTCCCGTGCCGGGTCGCAGTGCTCCGAGCCCAGTTCGGGCTGGTGACGCCCGACATCGGCGAGCACATGTACCAGCTCCTTGGCCGAACGGCTCCCGTCATCGAAATACCCCTGGCGTATCACCACGTCATGCTCGACCACCCCATTTCTCTCGTCACGGCGGTGCGCGCCCTGCTGGCGGACTGGCGTCACTCGTACGGCCTGCGCCCGGCCGGCCAGCCGGACGGGTGAGGCGTTTTCAGCTTGCGTTCACGTCGAGCGATAACAATCACGGCATGCAAGTTGTGACTTTGGGTCCAGGTGCGGACTCGCGCCACCCAACCCGACTAGAACTCGTCGCGGGAGCGCTGCTCTTAGGCACGGTCATCCTCCACGTCGCCGCCATGTTTCCGACGTACTTTTCGGGAGCGGGCAGCCACTCCTCGGTGGCCTCGCAACCCGATCAAGCCGCTTTGTACGCGGTTTTGGCCGCGGCGTGGGTGCTGGCCCTCGGCGTGGGGCTGACCGGCCCGGCGCGCATGCCGCTCTGTGCGGGCTTGGCGGCTGGGGTGGCGGCGACCGAGCTCGGGTTCCGGGTCTCCGACGTCGGCGATGCCATCCGCTTCGGATCCAGTCAGGCCGGAGCCGGGCTGTGGCTCATGGCGGTGGCCTGGTTGGTCGGGGCTGCAGGCGCGGTTGCGGCGGTCGCGGCCGCCAGCGAACGCGGCGGCCGCGCTGTTCGAGGAAGCGGCGACGTCGCCTTGCGCCGGTCAGGGAATTCGCAGGTGGGGCCCTACGACCAAGCTATCGACGTGGCCCCCGAAGGCCCGCTCCACGCTCCGCCCGAAATCGCGCTCGAGGCGACGACGCAAACCGTTGCGGAAGGGGTGAGCGAGCCGGAGCCCGAGGCCGCAGTCGACGCCACCGATGGGATGGCCGAGGTCGCCACCATCGCGGCCTCGACCGCGGCGCTGTCCCCGGCCGCAACGGCCGCTGACCCGGTGGCGATCCCCTCAGCCGGTGCGCCTCCCGAGAAGTCGATCGGCTGGACGATCTTGCTCGGCGTCCTCGGCCTCGCCACTGCGGGCGCCTTCCTTCCGTCGTGGGACCACTACGTAGCGGTCGTGACGTCATCGGGCCGCTCCTTGAGCTTCGATCTAGGAAACGCATTCTCGGGTCCGTGGGAGGAGATCCTCGGCAACGTCCTGGTGGCGATCGCGCTAGCCGGCGTGCCCATTGTGGCCAGCCGCTGGCGGAACCGGGCGGCCGGTGCCGCTGCGGTGGCAGGAGCCCTCATGGTGCTGGCGTCGCAGCTGGTGTCAGCGGTCGTCCAAGTGGACCAAGCCGTGTCACCGTCGACGTTCGGCCTGTCCCCCGCCCAGTTCAGCCAGTACGGCGTGCGGGCCGGTCTGAAGCTCACCGGCTGGTATACCTTGGACGCTCTGGCCGCCTTCGCCCTGTTCGCGGCGGTGATGGTGTGGGCGACGGGCCGGGTGGTTCACGAGAACTCACCCGGAACCCTGCCCAACGCCCCGGAACTCCGGAGCGAAGCGATGCCGCTCTCGTCGTAGCCGACCTCGGCGAGCACCTCGTCGGTGTGCTCGCCGATCAGCGGGGCGGCTCGGCGCACCGATTGGGGGGCGGCCCGGAACCGAACCGGCGGCGGGATCAGCTTGTGCGGACCCGCGTGCGGGTGCTGCGCATCGGGTAAGTGATCGACCAGGTCCTCGAGCACTCCGACCTCGGCTGCTGGGATGTCGTGGTCGCGAAAAAAGGTGACCCACTCGGCGGTGCTCCTTCCCGCCAGCATCCGGCCGACCTGGTCATAGAGAAAGCCGGCGTTGGCTATGCGCTTCCTACCGGTCGAGTAACGCTCGTCGCCCAGCAGATCTGTTCGGCCCTCGGCGGTGAAGATCGAGTCATAGTGCTCCTTGGAGTAGGGGAGCACCATCATCCAGCCGTCCTTGGTGGGCCACGGCCGTCGGTGGGGCGTCAGGATTCGGGGATAGCCCGCCGGCCCCAGGGGTGGACGCGGGACGGCGGCGGCGCCGTGCTCGACGAGCATGAAAGCCGTCATAGTGTCCACCATGGGCACTTCGATGTGGTCGCCCCGGCCCGTCGTCGCCCGGCGGTACAAGGCGGCCAGGACCGCGTACACGATCGTCAAACCGCACACCTTGTCGGCCATCAGGGTCGCGGTGATCATCGGCTGACCCGTCACTCGCGCCGTGGCGTCGGCTATCCCGGTCTCTGCCTGGATCACGTCGTCATACGCCGGATCATCCTGGCGGAACGTCCCTGTGGCGTACCCGTGGGCCTGGCAGTACACGACGTCCGGCCTGACCGCCGAAATCTGCTCGTAGCTCAAACCGGCCCGAGCCAGGGTGCCCGGCCGCAGGTTGGTCACAAAGACGTCACAAGTGGCTGCGATGGCGAGCACGGCGCGGTGGCCCTCGGGGTGTTTGAAGTCCAGCGACACGTTGCGCTTGTTGCGCAGCAAGTTGAGGGAGACTCCCGAGAGTTGGCGGATCGGTCCGGCTCCCATGGCCCGGTTGGTATCCCCCCGGGCCGACTCGATGGAGATCACATCCGCACCCAGATCTCCCAGGATCTGGGTGGCGTATGGCCCCATCACCACCGACGTGATGTCCAGGATCCTCACTCCCGCCAGGGGCCCAGAAGGATGGGCGGGCCGGCCGTCGCGGATTGGGTCGTCGTCGAGCGGGTCGCGGGCGGCCGGGGTGTGATCGGTCATCACCCAAGAGGATGGCACGGCGCAGACGGGCGGCTACGGTGACGGCTCGGGCCGTACCGGACAGCCATCGGAGGTAGCACCATGTCCGACCAGATCACCCCCTTTCGCATAGACGTTCCGGCCGCTGAGATAGACGACCTGAAAGACCGGCTGCGGCGCACCCGTTGGCCCGAAGCCTCGCCCGCGGAAGGTTGGTCCCAGGGCGTCCCGTTGGCCTATCTGAAGGACCTGTGCCGGTACTGGATCGACGGCTACGACTGGACCGTTCGCCAGGACAGACTCAACTCTCTGTCCCACTACCGAACCGAGATCGACGGTCTCGGGATCCACTTCGTGCACGTCCGGTCTCCGCATCCGGGCGCGCTACCCCTCGTGCTGACGCACGGGTGGCCGGGTTCGATCGTCGAGTTCTTGGAAGTCATCGGACCGCTCACCGATCCGACTGCCCACGGCGGCGACGCAGCCGACGCGTTCCACGTGGTGCTGCCGTCCCTGCCCGGCTTCGGTTTCTCCGACAAGCCCACCGAAACCGGGTGGGGCGTCGAGCGCACGGCGCGAGCCTGGGCCGCGCTCATGGCGCGGCTGGGCTACGACCGGTACGGAGCCCAGGGCGGCGACTGGGGGTCCATGGTCACGACGAGCATCGCCGAGCAGGATCCGGACCACGTGGCCGGGATCCACATCAACATGATCATCGGTTTCCCCGGCGCCGACGACGGCGAGATGACCGAGATGGAGCAGGCGGCCCTGGCCGGGGTCAACGATTACATGGCCCACGACTCCGGCTACTCCAAGCAGCAGTCGACCCGTCCGCAGACGATCGGATACGGCCTCGTCGACTCACCTGCGGGTCAGTGCGGCTGGATCCTCGAGAAGTTCTGGTCCTGGAGCGACACCGGCGGCGACCCTGTCGGAGCTCTCGGCGCCGACCGGATCCTGGACAACGTCATGCTCTACTGGCTGCCCGCCACTGCGGCTTCGTCGGCTCGCATGTACTGGGAGTCGTTCAACACTCCCTCGTTCGCCCCGATTGGCGTACCCATGGGCGGCTCTGTGTTCCCCAAGGAGATCTTCAGGGCATCGAAGCGGTGGGCGTCGCATCGCTTCAGCGACATCCGGTATTGGGGAGAGCCGCCGGTGGGTGGCCACTTCGCTGCTTTCGAGCAGCCGGCTATCTTCGTGGACGAGGTCCGCAACTTCTTCCGCACCGTTCGCTGAAGTCGGACCCCTGAGCGGGATCGCCGACGCGTCGGCTTTCGTCGTGCTTGGGGCGGGCTGGCGCGTGTTCGATTCGCCGTCGCGTGTTCGATACACGTCGCCCACCGATGCCTTTCGAACACGGCGAGAGCGATCGAACACACTCGATCCCACGCGTCACCGCCACGCGGAAACGCCGGGACCCCTAGAGGGGATCCCGGCGCTACCGCGTGTGTGGTCGGAGCGGCCGCTAGGCGGTGACGCCCAGCTTGGCCATCTCGGCTTGGACCAGCGCCTCGTGGGCGTCCTCGTCGGCCTTGGCCGCCTTCGGACTCCAGCGGCCCCGCATCAGCGGGACGGTGCCGAGGAAGAAGATCATCCCCCCGAAGCAGATCCAGTACCAGTCCTTCCACTGTCCCGGAGCTTCCTTGGCCGCTTTGACGACTGACGCCCCGTGGGCGACGAGGGTCTGGAAGGCGGGGTCCTTGCTGGCCGCTTCCAGCGCGGTCAGCTGAGTAGCGAAGGGAATGACGCTGGCTATGCCGGCTTGGTTGGCGGCGATCTTGGCGAACATCGAAGGGCCAACGGCAGCTTCCGCCTGTCCGATCAGAGCCGGCGTCGGCTTGGTTGCGAGCTGCACGAATAGCGCTTCGTTAGCCGAAACCGCCGCGAGTTCGGGTGCCAGCTTCGTGGCCGTAGCGACCACTTGCGGGTGCGCAGTGGCAAAAGCGACGTCGGCGCCGTACTTGGCGTCTGCAGTCGCGACAGTGGTGCCGTAGGTGACGAGAGGAGTCACCGAGTGGATCACGGTCGGCAGCAACATGTAGGACGCGAAGACGACGACCCGGATGATCCAGCCCCAGATGGCGAGGCCCGTCGCTGTGAGGGCGGGATTATGAGACTCGACGGTCTCGGTGAAGCTGGCCATCCACGGCACGTACGCTACGCCGAGGCAGAAGGACAGGATCGCTACCAGGATCGCCAAGTGGTAGTAACCGGTGTGGTGCCCGGCCCTCGACAGATAGAGAACCATCATGATGGCCGCGGTCACGCCGCCGAGGACCATGAACGGCTTTCGGACCCGTAGTCGGTCGGAAATAATGCCGAACAAGATCACGGCGATGACGTTGAAGCCCCAGTTCCAGTTGCCGAGTCCGTTGCCGTTCTTGACCGAGAAGCCGAACACCGTCGTGAAGTAGATGAGGCCGAAGCCGACCGACGTGTAGTAAATGAGCAGGAAGATCGCGATACCGAGGGCGGACACGATCACGTCGGGCTTGATCAGCTGGCCGAACGGGTTTCGCAGCGACGCTTCGATGTCTATACCTTTGGCTTTGGCCTCGATCAGGGCCCGATCGCGCATGCTGACCATGAGCTGGTCACGCAGACCCGGCGACAGCTCGCGCATCCCCACCAGAGCGATGGCGGCGACGACCAAGCCGGCGATACCGCATATGCGGTACTCGTGGGTCCAGAAGCTGATGCTGGGGTTGGCTCCGATCGTGTGTGTGGCGACGACGGCCACGATCAAGCTGCCCAGCACGGGACCGCTCGTCCAGAAACCCATGGCTGTAGCGCGGCCGACCTGCGGAGAGAAGTCTCGGATGAGCGCCGGCGTGGCCACCAGGCAAATGCCTTCCACCACCGCCACGATGAACCCTTCGATGGTGAACACCCATTTGCTGGTGGCAGTCGGGATAATGAATCCCACGAAGACGGCCGTCAGAATGAGGCCGACGACCACCAGGTTGGTCCGGCCCAACCTGTCGGTTAGGCCGGCGAACAGGGATCCGAAGGCTCCGATCAGGTTGCCGACGGCCAGGGTGTAGACGAAGAAGGAGAAGCTCATGTGGAGCTTCGGCAGGAACAGAGTCGTCACCGACCCGCCCACGTACAACTCGTAGTAGAGCATGACCGTCGATATGACCGTGATGGCCAGGTAGGCCATCCGCGGCCCCGTTTCGGGATACGAATCGAGCTGTCTATTCCACAGCCACGACACTCCCCCCGGCTTGTCGACAGAATCCGCTGCGGTCACACTCATGCAGAACCCCCCGGTTGAAGTTATGACGCCCGAGGACGGTTGGCCTCAGGTGCGTATTTGAAGCTGCCTCACGATACGCCTGCGTCGACGCCAATGGTGTAATACCCGGGCATTTTGTCTCCGGCGGGTGGCGTTTGGCGGCCACCTTCGTTTGCGCGTCCTGCCGCGAAATGACTTGATGGGCGGAATGGCCCCCTGCCCGACCTTGGACGCGTTGTCCAGGCCACAGGCGCACAACGCGTCCAGAAGGCGTAAGTGGACCCGGCCGCAGAGGGGTTCAGGGCCAGGCCCGGCGTCGGACCAGGAGTTCCTTCAGTGCGGTGGGACGGTCGGTCATGAGACCGTCCACGCCGAGGTCGAGCAGCCGGGCCATGGTGGCCTCGTCGTCGATCGTCCAAACGTGCACTTGGAGCCCGGCCCGATGTGCGGCGTCGACGAAACGGCGGTCGACCACCGGTATGCGCCCGTTGCGGATCGGAACTTGAGCCGCCGCAAACCCGTTGAGCCGGGCTGCCGTCCGGGTCCCAATTCGATTCGGCAGCCAGCTGGCCACTCTCAGAACGGTCGTGGTGGCCGGGCCCAGGACGGTGCACGCTTGCGGGCCGAGAGCTCGGCGGAGCCGGCTGAGGCGACGATCGTTGAAGGACGTGACGCACACTCGGTCGATCGCCTCTGCCCGGTGGATGGTTTCCAGCAGCGGGCCGACCACGCTGTCGTGCTTGGCATCGATGTTCCAGCGGACGTCGGGCCAGGCTGCGAACAGCTCGTCCAGGCGGGGTACCGCTTCCTCGCCAGTCAGGCGCACCCCCGACAGGTGTTTCCACGACATGTCGCGCACCACTCCGGTGCGATCGCTCACCCGCTCGAGGGATGGGTCGTGGATGGTGACCACCACCCCGTCCTTGGTGGCGTGAACGTCGGTCTCCATGTACTTGTAGCCCAGGTCGCGGGCGTGGGTAAACGACTTCCACGTGTTCTCGGGGGCCTCTAGGGCTCCGCCACGGTGGGCGAAAGCGATCGGACCCTCGTGGTCCAAGAAGGCGAAACGCGACTTGTTCACGCCGGCGACGCTACCGACTTGTGCGGCAGCCCACGACCGAGCGTTGCGGCGCGCCGCCCACCAAGCACTATCGGTTGGCCACCCATAGCCGTGGCGGTTCGTGGTCGTAACCGAGCGCGGCCACTCCAGGGCGCCAGGTCCCGACGTTTTACACGGTTGGGGCCACCTGGTCCTGGGCTACATGGGGTCGGACTCGTGGCCGGGCGGTCGCAGGCCCACGTACGCTGCGGCAGCCGCTTGCTGGCCCGTGACCACCTTGTGGATCTCCGAGCAGATCGGCAATTCCACCCCGTATCTCTCAGCGAGGAACAACGCCGTCTGAGCCGTCCCGACCCCCTCCGCCACCATGTGCATCTCGGCCAGGATCTCGTCGAGGGGCTTGCCCCGGCCCAGCATCTCGCCGACCGTGCGATTGCGCGAAAACGGACTCATGCACGTCGCCACCAAGTCCCCCATGCCCGCCAGCCCGGCGAGGGTTTGTGGCTCTCCCCCCATGGCGACACCAAGCCGGGCCAGTTCGGCCAGACCCCGGGTCATCACCGCGGCGCGCGTGTTGTCGCCAACGCCGAGCCCCTCGCCGATGCCGGCTGCGATGGCGATCACGTTCTTGAGGGCCCCGCCGATCTCGCAGCCGATCACATCGTGGTTGCGATAGATCCGGAACAGCCTGTGCTGCAGGACCTTTTGCAGCGCCGCCGCCACGCCCAGGTCTTCGGTCGCGATCACGGCCGCGGCGGCCTGGCCGGCCATGATCTCCCGGGCCAGGTTTGGGCCTGTGAGCGCGGCGGCGGGGTGGCCGGGCAGGAGCTCTTCGATGACTTGGGTCATGCGCAGGAGGCTGCCGCTTTCGATCCCCTTGGTCAGGCTGACGACCGGTATCCACGGCCGGATCGACTTGCGGGCCTCCTCCACGGTGGCCCTGAACCCCTTCGAGGGGACACCGACGATCAGCACGTCGGCCGAACGCACTGCTTCAGCCATGTCGGCCGTGGCCCGCAGTCGCTTGGGGAGATTGGCGGCGGGGAGGTAGGTGGCGTTGGCGTGCGAGTCGTTGATCTCGGCTGCCACCTCGGGGTTTCGGGCCCAGATCAGCGTGGGGTTGAGGGCCGTGGTCAAGCTGGCCACCGTGGTCCCCCAGGACCCGGCACCAAGGACTGTGACGTTCATGTCTGACCATCCCCCGTGCTCGTTTTCGGGCTCAACATAGGGGAAAAAGACCAGGACCGTGACCGTTACAGTTTACACTGTCCCATACGTTATTGGCACATAGACTATTGTACCATGGGCGTGGTGACCGAACCGGGTGATGGTCGTGAAGAGGAGCGGTACCGGATCGACGATCTGGCCCGATTGGCGGCCACGACAGTGCGGAACGTGCGGGCCTACCAGGACCGCGGCCTGCTGCCCCCGCCAGACAAGATCGGCCGGGTCGGCTGGTATTCAGAATCCCACCTGGCCCGACTGCGACTCATCGGCGAGATGCTGTCGCGCGGCTACACCCTGGCCAACATCGCCGAGCTGATCGACGTTTGGGTCCGCGGTCAGGATCTGCGGGACGTGCTGGGACTGGAGGCGGCGCTGATCGCCCCGTGGGGAGAGGACCGCTCCTTCCTTTACACCGAGGAGGAGCTTCGAGAGCTCCTCGCTCCCCTGGCGCCGGAACACCTCGAAGCGGCCGTCCAGCTAGGCCTGATCACTCCCGAAGGCGAGCACTTCCGCGTCGAGGACCGCAGGTTGATCGAAGGCGCATCGGTGCTACTTCGCGCCGGCGTTCCGGTCGAAGCCGTCTTCGAATTGGGCGCCACCATCGCTACCGCTACCGACAACATCGCCCGCTTGTACGTCGAGATGGTATCCAAGCACATCGTCGGAGAGAGTCTGGAACCGTTGTCACCGCAACGAGTGCGCAACTTGAGCGAGGTCGTCCGCCGCCTTCGTCCTTTGGCCAAGGAGGTCGTCGAGGCCGGCCTGGCGACGGCCCTCGACCGGCGGATCGGCGCCGAGGTCGGCTCTCACCTGGCCCGGGCGGCCACTTCGGAGGAGCCTGAAGCCGCTCAGAGTGTGACGTAAAGCTCCCGGAGCCTGTCACAGGGTCGGGCTAGGGTTCTGCCCATGGCCGACCAGGCCCAGTTCGCCGATCTCGCTATGGAATATATGGGGTCTTTGTACAGCGCGGCCTTGCGCATGACCCGCAACCCCTCCGACGCCGAGGACCTGGTCCAAGAGACGTACCTCAAGGCCTATCGGGCATTTGGGTCGTTTAAGGAGGGGACCAACCTCAAGGCCTGGCTGTACCGCATACTGACCAACACTTTCATCAACTCCTACCGGGCCCGGCGTCGCCGGCCCGAGCAGACCGAGCTGGACGAGGTCGAGGACCTCTACTTGTACCGGCGCCTCGGGGGGCTGGAGGCGGTGAGCGCTGGGCGCAGCGCTGAGGAGGAAGTTTTGGAGCACTTCACCGAGACCGAGGTCAAGGAAGCCGTGGAGGCCCTTCCGGAGCAATTCCGGATGGCCGTATTGCTGGCCGACGTCGAAGGGTTCTCCTACAAGGAGATCGCCGAAATACTCGATATTCCGATCGGAACAGTGATGAGTCGGCTGCATCGCGGAAGAAGAGCGCTTCAGAAGATGTTGCACGACTTTGGAACGGAACGCGGGTTGGTCGGAACGGCCGGCGAGACACCTAGCTAAAGCAGTCACTATGGGACGAGCAGAGCACTACAGCGTGGAAGACCTCATGGGCGGCGGCGAGTGCCAGGACGCGCTCCGCACCCTCTACCACTATCTGGACGGGGAGCTCACCCCGGAGCGGCGACTGGACATTCAACGACACCTGAGTGAGTGCTCGCCGTGCCTGGGGGCCTTCGACTTCGAAGCCGAGTTGAAGGCGATCGTGGCCCGCTGTTGCCGGGACCAGGTGCCCGACAGTCTCCGCCAGAAGATCGCGGAAGCGCTTACAAAGGCATCCGATTCAGCCGAGGAACCGTATAGGTAACGCAAGGAACACAAACCAACCGGTCAGCGTTAGGTGGTAGTGATGAGCGAACGATCTCTTGGAGGGCACACCCTCAGCGGCAGCGAGAGGCCGTCCAGGGCGTTCGGCAAGGGCCGGACGTGCCGGGAGCCAGGCTGCAAAACCAGGCTGTCGATGTACAACAACGGTAAGTATTGCTACGTGCACGAGCCCATGGCGGTTCCCCGCACGCGCGGCCGCAAGATCGCATAGTCCCCGCGCTAGGCGGGCGCTGGCAGCGGCCAGCCGGCCACGCGGTGATGCGGGCCGGCCGCCGCTGGGCGCCGGGTAGCTAGCGGGTGCGGATACGATGCCTCATGCCCGGGCGCGGACGCAATGGTTGAGCTCATCTCGTGGGACACGGCCACTCGCGTGGCCGCTCGGGTCGCTCGTCATCAGCCACCGCTCACGGACTACGAGCGGCGATCGCTCGAGACCGACTTCGGTGAGTTGACGCCGCTGGCCGAGGAGCTCGTCGCAGCCGAGACCGGGCTGCGGTCTCTCGTCGGCCCGGCTCGCGCTCGGGTGGCGGATCGAGCCCAGTGGGTGGAGGCCAACGTGGCTTCGTTCCAACGGCTGCTGCGCCCCGTTACCGACAAGCTCGCGGCCCGACTGGATGGGTCGGGTCGGTGGAGCCCGATGCCGGCCAAGGTGTCGCACCATTTGGCCGGAACCGAAATGGGTCTCTTGCTCGGGTGGATGTCGACGCGCGTTCTCGGGCAGTATGACCAGTTGATCATCGAGGACGAGAATCCCGAGGACCAGGACATCGTCTATTACGTCGGGCCCAACATCGTGGCCATCGAGCGACGTCATGGCTTCAACCCCCGGGAGTTCCGCCTCTGGCTGGCCCTGCACGAAGTGACCCACAGGGCCCAGTTCACCGGCGTGCCGTGGATGCGGGGCCATTTCCTCTCACTGGTGGAGCGCACGATGGCCGGGTTCGAACCCGACCCCAAGCAGCTGCTCCAGGCCCTGCGGCGCTCGGCGGACAGCATCCGGTCGGGCCACAATCCGCTGGACGACGGTGGGCTGATCACCCTCATCGCGTCTCCCGACCAGTACGAAGCCATCCAGGAGATCGGCGGGATGATGAGCTTGCTCGAGGGGCACGGCGACGTCACCATGGACCGGGCCGGCGTCGACCGCATCCCGAGCGCGACCCGGTTCAGCCAGGTGCTGCGCCAGAGGCGTCGGCAACGGGGCGTGGCCAAAATGCTCAGCGTGCTGATCGGACTAGACGCCAAGTTGCGCCAGTACGAGCAGGGAGAACGCTTCATCGAGGCGGTGGAGAAGGCCGGAGGTCCGAGCCTTCTGACGAGGGTGTGGGAAGGCCCCGGTTGGCTTCCGAGCTGGTCCGAGATCCGCGATCCGGACCAGTGGATCACCCGAGCAGCCGCGGTCGCGCCTCCAGCCGTATCGGGCTGATGGGCGGCGGCGAGCTGGCGGGCGAGTTGCTCGCTCGCTGCGACTTTCCTCCACCGCAAAGCGGACGCGTGTCTCTTGCCGTCTCGGGCGGACCGGATTCCATGGCCTTGCTGGTTCTGGCCGCCAGCGCCGGCCTCGAAGCCGTTGCCGTCCACGTCGATCACGGACTCCGCGAGGGCTCGTCCGCCGAGGCCGAGGTGGTCGCGGCCGCCGCCGCTCAGTTTGGGTTGGGTTTCGAGGCCCGCTCGGTGCGGGTAACGCCTGGCCCCGACCTGGAGGCTCGGGCCCGTCGGGCCCGCTATTCGTCGCTGCCGGACGGGGTGATGACCGGTCATACCATGGACGATCAGGCCGAGACGGTAATGCTCAACGTCTTGCGAGGCGCCGCTCTCGACGGTCTTTCTGGTATGCGGAGCAACTCGGTGGGACGGGCTCGTCGCCCGCTGTTGCGGCTGCGCAGGAGCGAAACGGTGGCGCTGTGCCTGTCGGTGGGCTTGGTCCCAATCGTGGACCCCACCAACCAGGATTCCAGGTTCCGACGCAACCGCGTCCGCGCCGAGGTCATCCCGCTCCTTTGCGAGGTGGCCGGACGGGACGTGGTACCGGTTCTGGCCAGGCAGGCGGCGTTGCTCGCGGCTGACTCTGATGTGCTGCAGGAACTGGCCGCGGCGATCGACCCGACCGACGCCGAAGGGCTTCGGGCCGCTCCGATCGCCCTGAGCCGACGGGCGGTGCGCGGCTGGCTGCGTTCGGAGGAAGGCTTGGGCGACGAAGAGGCCCACCCGCCGTCGTCGGAGGAAGTGGCCCGGGTCTTGACCGTTGCGTGCGGTCAGGCCCGGGCGTGCGAACTCGAAGGCGGTCGGCGGGTCCAGCTCAGCGCGGGCCGGCTTCTCATTCTCGCCCAGTAGGGTCGACACCGAATGATCGAACCTGACGGGCCGACCGCTGGCGAGCTTGGAGTCGGGGACCCCCACGTCGGAGACGTCGTGGTATCCGAGCAGGACCTCAAGCGACGCGTGCGCGAGCTAGGCGCCCAGATCACGGCCGACTACGCCGGGCGACCGCCCCTTCTGGTTGGGGTGCTCAAAGGGGCGTGCTTCTTCCTATCCGACCTGGCCCGGTCCATCCGCCTGCCGGTAGAGCTCGACTTCATGGCCGTCTCGTCGTATGGCAGTGCGACCCGCACGAGCGGCGTGGTGCGCATCGTCAAGGACCTCGACCTGGATCTGACCGGTCGCCACGTGCTCATCGTGGAGGACATCGTCGACTCGGGGCTGACCCTTTCATACCTGCGTCGCAACCTGGCGGCGCGTCACCCGTCCTCGCTCGAGGTGGTGGCGCTGCTGGTCAAAGACGGACTCCAGTCTGTCGACCTCGATCTCGCCTATGAGGGCTTCCGGATCCCCCCCGATTTCGTGGTCGGCTATGGCCTCGACGTGGCGGAGCGTTACCGAAACCTCCCGTTTATCGCCACTTACAGGGGGGAGACCGGCCGCAACGACCTGAGGGCTACCCTGGGGCACCCATGAAAAAGGTCCTGCGCAGCCGCGTCGCGTACGCAATTTTGGCGGTCGGCGTCATTTTGCTCCTGTTCAACGTGCTGCGTGGAGGGCCGAACCGCACCACTTTGAGCCTCAGCGTCTTTGAGAACGACTTGGGGACGCGGGGCACTGTGGCCACGGCCACGATTCACAGCAGCAGCGACGAGGTCACGGGCAAGCTCAAGGGCGGAACTTCATACGTCGTCCAGTACCCGGACCGCCTCACCGAGGACCTCACGACCAAGTTGCTCGGCTCCGGAGCGGTGGTCAACACCTCGCCCAGCAAGTCCAACCTGTTGCTTACCCTGCTCGAGGACTGGCTGCCCCTCCTGCTGCTCCTAGGCGTGTTTTTCTACTTCATGAACTCGATGCAGGGCGGCGGGTCCCGGTTGATGCAGTTTGGGAAGGCGAAGGCCAAGACGGCAAGCAAGGACCAGCCCAAAGTGACCTTCGCCGACGTCGCCGGGGCAGACGAAGCCGTGGCCGAGCTTCAGGAGATCAAGGAGTTCCTCGAAGCCCCTGGCCGCTTCCACGCCCTCGGGGCCAAGATCCCCAAGGGTGTGTTGCTTTTCGGGCCCCCGGGAACCGGTAAGACCCTCCTGGCCCGGGCCGTGGCCGGAGAAGCGGGGGTCCCCTTCTTCTCCATCTCGGGTTCTGACTTCGTGGAGATGTTCGTCGGCGTCGGAGCCAGCCGGGTGAGGGACCTGTTCGAGCAGGCCAAAGCCAACGCCCCGGCCATCGTCTTCATGGACGAAATCGACGCGGTCGGGCGCCACCGGGGGGCCGGCGTGGGCGGAGGGCACGACGAGAGAGAGCAGACCCTCAATCAGCTGCTCGTCGAAATGGACGGCTTCGACGTTCGCGGGGGCGTGATCCTCATAGCCGCCACCAACCGACCCGACAT
>PMHU01000093.1:0-218 GCA_003156795.1 Acidimicrobiaceae bacterium | reverse complement strand
GTGCTGGCGAAGCGGACCCCCGGGTTCACCGGGGCCGACCTCGCCAACCTGCTCAACGAAGCGGCCATCCTGACGGTCAGGCGCAACCTTCGTCAGATCGGCATGCGCGAGTGCGAGGAGGCCATCGACCGTGTCGTGGCGGGGCCCGAGCGCAAGACGCTGGTCATGAGTGATCACGACAAGCTCGTCACGGCTTACCACGAGGCCGGCCACGCTCT
>PMHU01000097.1 GCA_003156795.1 Acidimicrobiaceae bacterium | reverse complement strand
GGCGGTGGTGGCGGAGGCGGCGGTGGTGGAGGCGCGACAGCGACCACGACCACTACGTTGCCTACGACCACCACCACGCTGCCCACGACCACCACCACGGTAGCGCCGCGCTTCGTGGTCAACGGCGTGTCGGGCAACATCGTCGCCGGTGTTCGTTCGACGCTTTCGATCACCGGACTCGGTTTCTACGCGCAGCCCAAGGTCACCATTGGCGTGGCCGGACTCAAGTTCGTAGTCGCCAAGGACACGGGAACGGCGTTGACGGTCTACGTCACTTCCGCCCGCGGCTTCAAGTTCAAGGCGGNNGTGACGTTCTCGTCTCATAACGGCGTCGCGCGTGGATGCGTCCCGACGCGCGGTGCCGGTCGGCCACTGCTGGACGTCGACGAGTGCCACGCCAGCTTGCCCGCGACAGGGTAGGGCGATTATCTACTGGTCGGTAATGCCCTAGATTGTTGGCATGAACGTTGTCGTGTGTGTAAAACAGATTCCTGATCCCGCGGCGCCGCAGTCACTTGACGCGTCGTACAACCTGGACCGCTCGGGCAAATTGATCCTCGACGAGGCCGACACCTACGGGGTCGAGATGGCACTCCAACTCGTCGACAAGGCCGGCGGCGGNNATGGGCGCCGCCAAGGCCGTCATCGTGAGCGACGACGCCCTACGGGGCACCGACGCGCTCGGCACCGCCAAGGTGCTCGCCGCGGTGATCAAGCGTGAGATGCCTGATTTGATCCTATGCGCGACGGAGTCCTCGGATGGCTACACCGGCACGACGCCGGTGCAACTCGCCGAACTGCTCGGGTTGCCCTCGATCACCTTCGCCAAGTCGGTCGCCGTCGATGGTTCTTCAGTCAAGGTCGAACGCCAGACCGAGTCGGGCTACGACGAGGTCACCGCCCCCACGCCCTGTGTGGTCACCGTCACGGCCGGCGTCGTCGAGCCCCGCTACCCCTCGTTCAAGGGCATCATGGCCGCAAAGGGCAAGCCGGTCGATCAGTTGACCGTCGCTGATCTCGGCATCGACGCCGGGCAGGTGGGGTCCGCCGGAGCCGGCCAGGAGGTGGTGTCGGTGCAGCCGGCCGAGGCCCGCCAGGGTGGCGAGATCGTTGTAGACGAGGGGGACGGCCACGAGAAGATCGTGGCCTTCCTCGAGCAGCTCAAAGTCATCTAGCCGAAGAAAGGCCCACACTCACTGATGGCACTCAACAAGATCTGGGTCGTGGTGGACCGCGCCAACGACAAGGTGGCGCCCGCCTCGCTCGAGTTGCTTACCAAGGCTCGCGAGCTGGCGGGGACCGTGGAAGCGATCACGTGGGGCGACGCGGCTGCGCTAGCCGCCGACGCCGGATCTCACGGCGCCACCACGATCCACACGGTGGGAGACCTCGGCTCCGGGCTCCCTGGGCCCGCCGTGGCCGCCGCCATGGCCGCACAGATCGCGGCGGGAAGCGGTCCCGACGCCGTTTTCGTGCCTCAGAGCTACGACGGTCGCGACATCGCTGGGCGCTTGTCGGCCAAGACCGACCGCCCGGTGCTCACGAATATCGTCGGATTGGAGGAGGGCGACGGCGGCCTGATCAGCGAGCACGCCATCTTCGGCGGCACCGAGGTCCTCAAGGCCCGCTTCACCGGCTCTGCTCCCGGGATCTTCGTCGTCCGGGCCAAGTCGTTTGCGGCCGAGCCCGCCGCGGCCGGCCCGGCCGCGGTGGCCACCATGGAAGTGCCCGAGCTCGGAACGTCCGGTGGCGCCATCGTGCTCTCCTCCCACGTGGAGGAATTAGAGGGGCCCAAGCTCGACGAAGCTGCCGTCGTGGTGTCGGGTGGCCGCGGCCTCGGCGAGGCCGGAGGTTACAAGCTGATCGAGGACCTGGCCAAGCTGCTCAAGGGCGCAGCCGGTGCCTCCCGAGCCATCGTCGACGCCGGTTGGGTTCCTTACTCGCACCAAGTGGGCCAGACGGGCAAGACGGTCAAGCCCACGGTCTACATCGCGTGCGGGATCTCGGGCGCGACCCAGCACATGGTCGGGATGAAGAACTCGAAGAACATCATCGCCATCAACAAGGACCAGGAGGCGCCGATCTTCTCGATCGCCGACCTCGGGATCGTCGGCGACGTGCACAAGGTCCTGCCCAAGCTGATCGAGGCGTTGCAGCAGCGAGGCTGAACCCGAGCCCTCACACGAGCGGCCAAGGGTAGGGATGGTCGTTGCGCGGTTTGGGCAGCCGTCCGCGTCGGAGCAGCTGATGGGCCCGTTCCTCCAACGCTCGGCCCTCGTCGGCGTGCAGCACCGCTCCCAACGACGGAGGTATTCCGGATCCCACGAAGCGCTCGATGTCGGCCAGATCATCCGGAGCGACCGCTTCTCCGGCGAAGTCCCAGATGACGGTGCGCAGCTTGGGTTGGGGGTGGAAGCACAGACCGTGGTCGATGCCCCAGACCTCGCCGTCGGCGTCGAGCAGGCAGTGCCCTCCCTTGCGGTCGGCGTTGTTGGCGAGGAAGTCGAAGGCGGCCATCCGCTTGAGGACAGGGTGGTGGCGGTCGTCCTCCATGAGGGTGAAGTAGTGCTGCTCGAAGTCGGCGTCTACGAACAGCTGGAGCGAACCGGGCCCCAGCGGCCCGTCGAGGCGCTCCAAGGTCGGTGGTACCAACGCCCAGCCCAGCGCTTCTGAAAGCTCGAACGCGGCTATTTCCCTCCGGTAGAGGCCGTCCGGGAAATCCCACAAAGGGCGCTCGGCCTGGCCCGGCTTGTAGACCGCGACGGTTGGCGACGAGGAATCAACGCCTCGGTCTCCCAACGTCACCAGGTACGTGCCGTTGCTGCTCCACGGCATCCGGCCCCGGACTTCGATGTGTCCCGAGCACAGGAGGCTCAGGGCGTCGGCGGACTGTGACCGTTTGTCCTGGGACACGAGTGGCCCTCGGGGTCCATGGGGTGGCCGCACAGGGAGCAACGAGCCCGGCCGGCGTTGACCAGCTCCCACCCTCGGCGCACGACGCCCGACGCTTGGGTTCTGGTCAGCCCGAGACGGCCGGCCCCTCGATCCGGGTCCGGCAATCCGGCATCGTTTTCGTCGTCCTCCTCGTCGACGACGCCGATTTCCTCCACCAGGATGACGATCCGGTCGGCACCACTGTCGTACGCGAGCTGCAAGCCGCCGACGGCCCATTCAGCCAACACCGGTTCGATCAGCTCCAGCGTCTCGTCGGAGGGGACGTCGTCGGGGACAGCCAGGTCGGAGAGGATCTCGGCCAGGAACTGCGACAACGCCGCGACCTGCTGCTTCTCCATTTTCAGGGTGATCAGTTGGTCGCCTTGGCGGGCCTGCAGATAGAACGTCCGCTGCCCCGGTTCACCGACGGTCCCGACCGTCGCCCAGTCGACCTCGGACAGCTCGAAGGAGCGGCTCAAGGATTCCTCCTCAAGACGGGACCAGCTCGGTGAGGGCCGACATCGAGTTCACGGTTACGACGGTCGGCCCGGTCGGTCCATAGTTGATCGCCGTCACCGAGCACGGCGATATGACGATGCGTTGGAACAGGTCCAAGTGGGATCCGAGGGCGTCGGCCACGGCCGCTTTGATCGGATCGGCGTGCGACACGGCGACCACCGTCTGGCCCGGGTGGTTGCCGGCGAGAGCACAGACAGTAGTGACCATGCGCGTCTGCATGGCCCGGAACGACTCGCCGCCGGGGAACCGGAATCCGCTCGGGTAACGCTGGACCGTCGCCCATTCGGGCAGCTTCATCAGCTTCTTGAGCTCGGCCCCGGTCCACTCGCCGAAGTCGCACTCGAGCAGCCCGCGATCGACCTTCACCCGAAGCCCCAATGCGGATGCGATGGGTGCAGCCGTCTGGCGCGTCCGCTCGAGGGGGGACGCGTAGACGGCCGCGATCTTGGTCTTGCCGCCGCTGGCGGCGGTCGGCGCCGACCAATCGGCCAGCCGCTGGGCCACGACCTCGGCCTGGGTCCGTCCTGCGTCGGCCAGGTCAAGGCCTGGGGCTCGGCCGGGCAGGATCTTCCCGGTGCTGGGGGTCGTCCCGTGCCGGACCAATAGGACCAGGGTCGAAGGCGGTCCGCTGGGCGCCGCTCTGCGACTCGTGCCGCGTGGCGGGCTCGCGCTGCGTCGGGAGCTCGTGCCGCGTCGGGGGGTTGTGGCCATCTTGGGTCGTCAACCTAGTGTCTCCGGCGTGGAAAACGGCTCGAGCCAGCTCGACCGCTTGGCGGAGGAGATCGTGGCCTGCCGGGCCTGCCCGAGGCTGGTCGCGTGGCGCGAAGGGGTAGCCGCGACCCGACGGGCGTCGTTCCGCGACCAGGAGTACTGGGGTCGGCCGGTGGCCGGTTTCGGCGACAGCCGAGCGACCATCGCCGTGGTCGGGTTGGCGCCAGCCGCGCACGGGGCCAACCGCACGGGACGGATCTTTACCGGCGACCGATCCGGCGACTGGTTGTTCGCATCCATGCACAGGGTCGGCCTGGCCAATCAGGCGTCGAGCACCGGGCTCGACGACGGACTGCGACTCTCCGGCGCGTGGATCTGCTCGGCCGTGCGGTGCGCTCCGCCAGACAACAAACCCACTCCGCAGGAGCGGGACCGCTGCCTACCGTTCCTATCCAGGGAGCTGGACGCCCTCGACTCGGTGAAGGTCGTGGTCGCGTTGGGTCAGTTCGCCTACGAGGTCCTGGCTCGACTGCTCGCGATCAGGCCTAGGCCCCGTTTCGGCCATGGGGTCGAGGCGACCTCTCCCGATGGGACCGTAGTGATCTGCTCCTATCACCCGAGCCAGCAGAACACGTTCACCGGCCGGCTGACCGAGCCGATGCTCGACTCGGTGTTCACCAGGGCGATCGGGCTCTAGTGCCAGAGCTCCCCGAGGTCGAGGGCTACCGCGTGCTGGCCGAGAACCGTGCGCTCGGCCGGCGAATCAGCTCGGTCGAGTCGCCCGACTCGTGGTACCTGAAGCGAGGTTTGGACTCGGCGGGGATAGCCGCCGCGCTCACTGGGAGCCGGTTCGCACGGGCCCGGCGGAAGGGCAAGCTCCTTCTGCTCGACGTCGAGTCGTCACCCTCGGGGGCGCCCCACGGTGTACTGGGACTGCATTTCGGGATGAGCGGACGCCTGATCATCGATGGCGCCGCAAGCGTCGACCGCCTGCTCTACACCGCCGGATCCGACGGCCGTCACGACCGCTTCACGATCCGCTTCGGCGACGGCGGATGGTTGGCCGTGCGGGACCCTCGCCGGCTTGGGGGAGTCGAGCTGGACGCCGACGAAAGCCGTCTAGGGCCTGACGCCCTGGGTCTGTCGGCGTCCGATCTGCGCCGGGCGCTGGCAGGCAGCGAGGTGGCCGTCAAAGCCCGCCTGCTGGACCAGGCCAAGCTGGCGGGCGTCGGCAACCTGATCGCCGACGAGGTGCTGTGGCGAGCCGGGCTCGCTCCCACGCGACCCTGCCGATCACTTCGGGCGGCCGACCTTCGGCGGCTCCACCGGCACCTGTCCGTCGGACTGGCCGAGCTCATCGATCGCGGCGGGTCCCACATGGGCGACCTGGAACCCCACCGCCGGCCAGGCGGTCGATGTCCGCGTGACGGCTCTCCGCTCACCCGGGGCACCGTCGGTGGCCGCACCACCTGGTGGTGTCCCCGACACCAGCTCTAGCCCTTAGGGCTCGCCACGAAACAACTTGGAACATGTCCTTGTCCATGACCAGCCGTTGTGTTGAAGAATTGCGTCAAGTTGTTTCGTGGCGAGCCCTTAGACCGATGCGGCCTCCCTGCCGCGGATCCGGGGGCGCAACAGGGCCACGGCGAGAACGGCGGCCAGAGCTGCACACACTGCGGCACCGCCGAATATGGTGTGCAGCTCGCTGAGCAGAGCCTTGCTCGTGGCGTCGTTGTACGGAGCGCACGAAGTGGGGTTCGTGTTCGGGCAGATCACGAGCGGCGAGCCGATCCGGGCCTGGGCTTGGTAGAAGCGATGGAGGGCGATGGCAGTGAGCGCCGACAACCCCGCCAACATTCCGATGGTCCGGGCGACCACGGCCAGCGCGCTGGCCAGGGCGTGCAGGCTGGGTTGGACCGCCCCCAGGATGGCGACGTTGACCGGGGCTATGGCCAGGCCGAATCCCAGCCCGCACACGATCAGCGCGACATCGCTGGGCCTGGGACCTCCGCCCAAGGAGGTGGCCGACCACGAGGTCATGGCGACGAACGCGACTGCGGCGAGGGTCATGCCGAACGCGGCGATCGCGGGCGCGAGCGTCCGTCGGCGGCAAAGGGCTCCCCCGATCAGCGCTCCGATCGGCACGGCTACCAGGAACCTCACCAAGACGAGGGCGGCGGCCACCTCCGACGTCGGGTCGACGGTGGCGCGAGCGAACAGAGGGACGTCTATCAGAGCCGCCATCAAAGCCCCGCCGAGCGACAGGTTGACGGCCAGCGAGCCCCAAGCCGGCCGGGCCGCCAGGGCGCCGGGTTCGATGAGCGGGTTGACCGCCTTGCGTTGCCGGATGAAGAACCCGACCGCCAAAACGACAGCGACGGGTCCGACGATCGGCGCGCTCGACGCCACCACTTGGCTGCTGGGGTCGGCCGTCGAGAAGGCCACCACGATGCAGGCCAGCACTCCGGCCAGCATCAGCGCTCCGGGGACGTCGGCGCGGGCCAGGACGCCCGCAACCTTGCGCAGCGGTACCAGAGGGCGGACCCGACCCGGCGGCGCGAACTCCCAACCGATGAAGGCCACCAACACGGCCAGTGAAACCAGGACGATCGGTGTGGTGAATGGGGCCCAAGGACCACCCGCCGACGGTGCGTACACCTGTCCGATGGACGCGCTGGTAGCCAGGCGGGATGGGGCGTCCAAACCGAGCACCAGCCCGATCGAGCCGACCGAGGCGAGGGTCGCTCCGACGAAGTCAAACCGACCGGCCGGTCGGGATGACTTGTCGGTGCGACCGGTCGGTCTCTCGGTGCGGCCCGCCAGCCAGAACCCGACAGCGAGCACCACGATGACCGGGACGTTGATCCAGAAAATGGCCCGCCACGACGCGATCTCCACGATGGCTGCGCCGTAAAGCGGACCGATCACGCTTCCTAACTCCTGTAGCGCCCCCACCACCCCCAACGGAAGTCCTCTGGAATCGGGGGGCCAGCGGGCCGCCACCATGGCCATGGTCACGGGGACGAGGCCGCCGCCGCCGAGTCCTTGGATGGCGCGCCCGGTGACTACCACCGGTAAGGCATGGGAAGTGGCCGTGATCACCGACCCGGCTCCGAATGCGGCCAGGCACCCGGCGAACACCGGCTCGGTGCCGGCCAGATCGGCCAGGCGGCCTATGAGCGGGAGGATGGCGGTGTAACCCAGGAGGAATCCGCTGATGATGGGCGTCGCCCTCTGAAGCCGGTCCAGCCCGACCCCGACGCCGTCCATGATCGACGGCAGCGCCACCACCACCACGTAGGTGTCGGCCGCGGCCAGGAGCACGGCTGCGGCGGCCAGGCCCAGGCGCCATCGGTCGCGTCTCAATACATCCGCGACCTCCGTCGATGCGGTCAGGATGTTGGAGGAAGCGTGATGTTCACCTGCTCGTTGTAGTCGGTGAGCGTGAGGGTAAACGTGCTGTTGGAAGTGGCGCTGGTAAGCGGTCCTACGAGGGTCACCTGACGAAGCTCGTGGGAGCTGGCATCTATGGCGGCGATGAGAGTCACCGGCTTAGAAGGGTTGGCATCGGGCAGAACCGGGATCGACGTGCCGGGCACAGAGAAGGTCACGGTGTCCAGCAGCTCGCCTGCGACCCTTTCCTGGCCCGTGACCCGCGGATTCTGCGGATTGGCGAGAAGGCTGGTCAACCCGGTATTCGGGTCCATCAGCTGTGCCGGGTTGGTGAGGCCGAAGCTGGCGGGGTTGGTCTTCACGTAGCCCTTGGCGAAGGGAAGCAAGGCTTCGAAGACCGTACCCTTGGAGACCACCTTGGCGTCGAGCGTCAAGCCCTTGATCGTCACCGAGAACGATCCCTGGAGCTCGTCCGGTCGGACCAGATCGCCGGCACCTCTGGTGATGTTGGTTCCGCTGTTTCCTACGTTGCTGCTGGTGAGAACGAAGTGGACTGATGATGAAGCGTCGGCCTTGGCTTTCGCTTCTTGCAGGGCGGCCAGTGGGTTGAGCTTGGGCGGGGGTGACGCGGACGAGCCACACGCCGCGACCACGAGCACGAGCCCGGCGACAACGACAACGTTGACCCAACGGGCCCGGATGGTCAGGCGGCGGTCGGGGTCCACGTCGCCGGCAGGTGCTTGATCCCGTTGATGAAGTTCGACAATAGGCGGTCCGGTTCGCCGTTGGAGCGGATGTCGGGGAGCTTGGTGAGCAGCTCCTGGAACGCGACGGTGATCTCCCGGCGGCCCAGGTGCGCCCCCAGACAGAAGTGCGGGCCGGGGCCTCCGAACCCGACGTGCTCGTTGGGCTTTCGCCCGATGTCGAACCGATCGGGGTCACTGAACACCGCTCGATCCCGGTTGGCCGACCAGTACCACAGCACGACCTTGTCTCCTTCGGAAAACTCGTGGTCGCCGATTCTGGCCCCGTCGGATGTGACGGTGCGGCGAAAGTGTATTACCGGCGAAGCGCAGCGCACGATCTCCTCGATCGCGGTCGGCGCGAGCGTGTTGAAGTCCGATTGCCACCTGGCCATCTGGTCCGGGTTTTTGGTGAGCAGATCGAGTCCGTGGGCGATGGCGTTGCGCGTGGTTTCGTTGCCCGCCACCACCAGCAGTATGAAAAATGACGCCAACTCCGCAGGGCTCAGTTTTTCTCCGTCGACTTCGGCTGTGACCAGTGCGGTCGTGAGGTCCGGTCGCGGGTTTCGCACCCGGTCTTCGCCGATCTCCTGGATCACTTGGGCCAGCTCCGCTCCGGCGGTGAGTATGGACCCGACGATCACATTCGGGTCCTGGTCGGGCACGTACTCCGGGTCAGTGAAACCGAGGATCATGTTGGTCCGGTCGAAGATGAACTTCTCCTCGCTTCGCGGTATGCCCATCATGTCGACGATGACTCGCAAGGGCAGCAGGGCTGCGACCTCAGTGACGAAGTCGCACTCGCCTTTCTCGGCGATGCCGTCGACTATCTCGGCCGCGATCGACGACACATCCGCCTTGAGGGAGTCGAGGAACCGGGGAGTGAAGCCCCGGGACACGATCCTGCGAAAGCGGCTGTGGCGGGGGTCGTCGAGGTTGATCATCGATCCGAAGAACTCGAGGAACTCCGGCGGCATCTCGCCGATGTTCGTGCCTTTCCCGGAGCAGAAAAGCTCTGGGTGCCGACTGGCCTCGACCACCTCAGCGTGACGGGTCAGGCAGTAATAACCGGAGCCTTGCGCGAACCCCGGTGGAGCTTCGGGCTCGGTAAAGAACACCGGCTCTGGGCGGGCCCGGAGCATGGCGAAGGCCTCGGCCCGCTCCTCCAGCGGCCGGGCCCAGAACTCCAGATCGGACAAGTCGATCTCACTCTGCTGCACGGGTGTCTCCTCCCGAATCCGTGTAGTGACGGACCCTCAGCCCGGACTGAAACCGGTATCTCTGAGAAAGTGTCCCACTTCCCGCAGGTAGCTGGCGCGACCCACGTGAAGGATGTGGCTGCCAGGGAACCAGTGGATCTGCGGCGCACCCCAATGTTCCCACAACCGGGCGGACTGGTCGGGCGGAGCCAACCGGTCGGCCAAGCCGCCGATGATGAACAGACGGTCTCGCGGCAACAGGGCGGGGTAGCTGAGAGGGCTGTGCACGCTCATGGCCGCCGACAGCGTGTCGTCGTCGTGCTTGCTCAGACGAAGTCCGGCCTTGGCCAGGTGCCCGGCTGGGAACCAGCTATCGAGCAGCGATGGGAAGTGTGTCACCGCGCTGTTGGGGATGGCTACGTGCAGACGAGGTTCGACGTCCGCCATCAGCGCGGTCAGGTATCCCCCCAGCGACAGGCCGGTGATGCCCACGTGCTCGACGCCCGACTGCTCAAGGTAGTCGACCATGACCCGCAAATCACAGATGCTCTGGAACATCGCCTCGTTCAGATAGGCGACGCCACCGCCGAAGAGCCCGGACCCGCTGTAGGGACCCCATCGGTCGTTCCGCTTACCGTGGAACGGCAACACGGCGAGAAGGACATCGCACCCGTGTGCGTAGAACCACGGGAGCGAGAAGAAGTTGCTGTTGAACCAGAAGGGCGATCCGGTGAAACCGTGAACGACGATGATCGTCGGACGAGGTCCGTCGGCATGCCGCCAGTGCATCGCCCTGGCGATCGAATTGCGGGTATGCGCTTCATAGCTAGCGCGTGTTTGCGGGTGGTGCACCGTATAGGGGCTCTTGAAGCTGAGCATTTCGATGGAGTCGACCTTTGGGGCCCAGCGCGGTCGGCCGATCTTGCTGGCGTGGACTTCCACGGGCGGGGGAGCTGGGAAGATCGTCTCTATCGTTCCGGTCGCGTGCATTTCTGCGTAGAACGCGGCGGCGTCGTGGTCACGGGAGGGTGCATAGTCGCGCAGCGCCGAGGGGATGGCGCTGACCGCTATCAGCGACGAGAGGGCGGTGCGCAACTCGATGTCGAGCAGGGCGACGGCCAGCACGCCTATACCGGAGCTCGGAATGGCATCCAGGTAGCCGTCTCGGTCGCGTCGTCGCCCCTGCGGGTACTCCGGATCCGGCTCCTCATCGGGAACCGAGGATTTCGACAGTTTCAGGTTCACACCGTTGAGCCTTATCGATTTTCGGGCGCAGGTGGTGGCTCTGGGGCCGGCCGTGAGGCCTACGGGTGGGGGTATCGTTCAGCCGGTGAGTTCTCCGCTGGGGAGGTTCGGATCCCTGCTGCCGCGTTTGGGCGACGCGGTGGTGAACGGGCTCGAGATCCTGGCCATGGGCGGGCTCGAGGTCGATGACGAGCCAGCGCCATTCGACGTGGTCTCGGAGGACCGTCTTCACAGGTTGCGTCACTATTTCGCGGACTCCGCGACGGGAGCCCCGGTGGCGGTCCTGGTTCCGCCACTGATGCTCAGTGCAGACGTCTACGACGTGAGCGAGCGATCCAGTGCCGTGTCGATCCTGCACGAGCTCGGCGTCGATCCGTGGGTCGTCGACTTCGGCGCGCCAGAACGAGAGGAAGGCGGGATGCAGCGCACCCTGTCCGATCATGTTCTGGCCGTGGACCGGGCCGTGACCCAGGTAGGCCATCTGACCGGACGGCCAGTGCACCTGTGTGGGTATTCGCAGGGTGGGATGTTTTGTTACCAAGCTGCCGCCTACAGAAGGGGTGACGGCCTCACCAGCTTGGTGACTTTCGGCAGTCCGGTGGACACGCTGGCCTTGGACCCGATCGGACTGCCGGACGAAGTCGTCACTCGGGTGGCGGGGATCGGCGCCGACTTGCTGCGTGGCGTCGGGATCCCGGCCTGGGCGACGCGAATGGGTTTTAGGCTTCTCGATCCCGTCAAGTCGGTCCGCCAGCGGGTCGAGTTCGTAGCCCAACTACACGACCGGGATCGGTTGGCGGCCCGTGAGCGTCAACGACGGTTTTTGGCGGGAGAGGGTTGGGTCGCCTACTCGGGGCCGGCGCTGGCTGACCTTTTGCAGCAGTTCGTGGTTCACAACCGGATGACTTCGGGGGGTTTCGAGATCGGTGACCGCTTGGTGACTCTCGCCGACATAGCCCTTCCGGTCATGTCGGTCGTGGGCGAGACCGATCAGATCGCACCGGCTCGCGTCGTGCGCGCCGTCGCCCGGGCCGCCCCGGCTGCCGAAGTGTGGGAGATGACCGTGCCGGCCGGGCATTTCGGCTTGGTGGTCGGTTCGTACGCGGCTGCGAATACGTGGCCGACGGTGGCCGGGTGGATCCACTGGCGCGAAGGCGGGGGTTCGCCTCCGGCGGCCATTTCGCCTCTGATCGACGTCCCTTCCAGCGATCGGTCGGTTCGGTCTGGTGCGGGCTACCGCCTCGGCCTGGCTGCTGAGGTGGGCATCGGGGCGACCAAGGCGATGGCCGGGTCGGTGGTCCGCTCGGCCCACGCGGCGCGTTCCATCTCGGCGGAGGCGGTGACCCAGCTTCCTCGATTGGCTCGGGTGGAGCAGATCCGCGCTGCCACCCAGGTGTCCTTTGGGTCGCTTCTCGACGAGCAGGCGGTCGCGGATACGAACGCCACGTGCTTCCTGTTCGGCGACCGCACCCACAGTCGAGGCGACACCAAGCACCGCATCGACAGCGTGGTGCGCGGGCTCATGAGCGTTGGTGTGCGCCAAGGCGAGCCGATCGGGGTTCTCATGTCGACCCGGCCGAGCGCGTTCGTCGTCACCGCTGCCCTCAACCGCCTCGGGGCCGTGGCCGTCCTGCTCCGCCCGGGCGGCGACTGCGCCCATGAGGCGGTTCTCGGTGGGGTCTGCCGGCTGCTCACGGACCCCGACCACGCGGCGGAGGGGTTGGCCGCGTGCGACGTGCCGGTCATCGTGCTCGGAGCGGCCGGCCGGTCAGAAGAGCTGCCCGACGGAGCCATCGACCTCGAACTGGTAGACCCCGCGACCGTCGAGGTGCCTCGCTGGTACCGGCCCAATCCGGGTCGGGCTGGAGATCTGGCTTTCGTGGTGTTCAGTGGGGAAGGCGCTGGTACGCGGGCGCGACGGATCACCAACCACCGGTGGGCCCTCTCGGCATTCGGCACCGCGTCTGCGGCCGCCCTCTCGCCCAAGGACACGGTGTACGCGACAACACCGCTGCATCACCCTTCGGGGTTGTTGACGGCGATCGGCGGCGCCGTAGCCGGAGGGGCGCGGCTGGCCCTAAGCCGCGAGTTTTCACCGGCAGTTTTCTGGGAGGAGGTCCGCCGCTACGGGGCGACCGTCGTCTCCTACACCTGGACCATGTTGCGCGAGGTGGCCGAGCAGGAGCCCGACAGGCGGGAGCTGCACCACGGCATCCGACTATTTATCGGGTCCGGGATGCCGCGGGGCCTGTGGTCGCGAGTCGATCGCCGACTCGGTCCGGCTCGCGTCGTCGAGTTCTATGCGCCTATCGAGGGGGAGGCCGTTCTGGCCAACGTCGCCGCCAACAAGCCGGCTGCCATGGGCCGGCCCCTGCCGGGAAGCGCTCCTTTGCGGATCGCGGCCTACGATCTGGGCGCCGGATGCTTCGAGTTGGACGAACATGGACTCGTGAGGGAGTGTGCTCCGGGAGAGATCGGGATGCTGCTCGTCGGTCGGCATCCGGCTGAATCGGTATCGGCCGCCCCTTTGCGAGGGGTGTTCAAGTCGGGGGATGCCTGGCGGCCGAGCGGCGACCTGTTCTGGCGTGACACGGACGGGGACCACTGGTTGGCCGGGCCGGCCGCGGCCGTTCTACCACCGTCGCCGGGAGGTATACCGCTGCTCCCAGCCTTGATCGATGACGCCCTCGGCGTCCTGCCCGGAGTGGACCTGGCCGTCACTTACCGCGTGGCGGGATCCGCCGGACCTCTGACGGTCAGCGCGGTGACGCTGATGGTCGGGTCGGAGCCCTTCACCGGGGCTGAGCTGACCGACGCCTTGGGCTCGCTCCAACGGACCGGCGGCCCCGATGTGGTGAGGGTCGTCGGTCGCATACCGCTCACCGACTGGTATCGCCCGTACCCGGGGTCGCTCACCGATGACGGACTCGGCGACGGCTCTGATGGGACGCGCCCGGCGTGGTACAGGGATTCCGAGGGTCGGTACGTCCCCCTGACGTGTGCGGCTCGTGAGCAACTCGTTGGGGTGGCGGGTACGTCGCGCCGCACCGTCGAATAACGACCTGCATCAGGCCCGGAGGTCCTCAGTCGGGAAAAGGGGCGACGCCCGCTTCGGCGGCCTTCTTGGCCGCTTCCGCGGGGAAGATGTTCTTTAAGAGATACGGGTCCGACGAGATCTGCCAGTTGGGCGCCAGCCCCTTTATGTAGCGCTCCATGTACAGCATCTGCTTGGAGAAGAGAACCATTTCTCGGGGTACGGTCATGCCGTACTGCTTGATCATGTCCAGCGAGGAGATGATGAAGTCCCCGAGGCTCATGCTGCTCGTCGGGCCCAGCATCGGGGCCACCACCATCTTGATGCGCAGGCCGACCTCCTCGTCGGTGCCCATTTCGTCGGTGATGATCCCGAGCTTCTTGTATGCCCGGGCGATCCGGGAGAAGTCCTGGTCGAAGACGAACGTGTAGAACAGGTCTTTGATCAGCTGCTTGTACTCATCGGGTACCTCGCCCATGATCCCGAAGTCGAGGTAGCTGCAGCGGCCGTCGTCGAGGACCCAAAGGTTTCCGGCGTGCATGTCGCCGTGGAAGGGGCCGTGGACCACGACGGCTTCGATCCACGTCTTCGCACCGCGCCGGAGGATCAGTTCGCCGTCCAAGCCTTGATCGCGGATGGCGTCGAACTCGTCCATCGGTATGCCCGTCATTCGTTCCATGCAGATCATGTGTGGACCGCAGTAGTCCCAGTAGATCTCCGGAGCCGTGATCCACTGGTTGTCGCCGAACGCCCAGAGCTTCTCCCGGAACTGATGCTGTCGCCAGGCCTCGAGCGCCGGGTTGAGCTCCTGGAACGTGACGTCGTGGAGGTCCTCGACCAGCGCAACCGCGTTGGCGTTGCGAGCGAACTGCAAGTGGCGCTCCAAGGTCTTTGCCAGCCGGTGCATGATCCGCAGATCCGTGGTCATCCTCTTGCGGATATTTGGTCGCTGGAGCTTGATCACCGCCTCCCGGCCGTCGGGGAGGATGCAGGCGTGGACCTGCCCGATGGAGGCAGCCGACAGAGGGACGTCGTCGAATCTCTTGAAGATGGCGGACGGCTGGCGCCCGAGATCCTTCCGGATCATGTCGCGAGCTGTCTTGCCGTCGAAGGGGGGGACTTCATCGAGGCACCTCTGGGCGGCGACCGCCAGGGGTGGCGGAAACAGGCCAGGCGACGACGCGATTATTTGGCCCAGCTTGACGTACGTCGGGCCCAAGCGGACCAATCCGTCGACGGCGCCGACCGAAGCCGCCTCGAACAGGCTCTGGCCTCGGCGTCTCACCAGCCAGCCGGCCAGCCTCCGGGCCACGCTGAGGGAAAGCGCGGCGTACACGACGACCATGCGAACCAGCTCCGCTACTCCGAAGGCGTCAATGGGCGGCTTGTCTACTTCGAGGTCGCGTGCCCGTGGTCCGCCGGCGTAAGGGCCGCGGTAGCGACTACGGACGCCGGTGGTCCCGAAGTCGCTCTCGGGGCGACGGGGCTGGGCCGGCTCGACGACGCTCATGTCGCCATGATCAGCTTTCGACTTTTATGAGAGCCAGCTCGCGTTTTAGTACTTTGCCCGAAGGGTTGCGGGGCAGCTGCTCGACGAAGACGACCTCCCTGGGCACCTTGTAGCGAGCTAGGTTCGCCTTCACGTGGTCTTTGACCGCGGTGGCGTCTAGGGCGTGGCCGGGGCGAACGACCACGAAGACGCGAAGACGCTGACCGAAATCCTCGTCGTCGATCCCGATGGCGGCGGCTTCCACGACCGCGTCGTGGGCCGCGAGGAGCTCTTCGATCTCGCGGGGGAACACGTTCTCGCCTCCCGATACGATCATCTCGTCGTCGCGGCCATCGACGAACAAGCGGCCGTCGGAATCGAAGTGACCGACGTCGCCGGTCGACATCAGTCCCGCGATCATCTCCTTCGTTCCGCCACCGGTATAGCCGCCGAACTCCATTCCGCTTCCTACGAAGATCCGGCCGGTCTTTCCGTTGGGCAGGGCTTTGGCGTTCTCGTCGAAGATCCTTACCCGGGTTCCGAGCGGCGGTTTGCCGGCACAGCCCGGGGCGGCGCGCAAGTCGGCGGGATTGGCGATGGTGGCCCACGCCACTTCGGTCGAGCCGTACAGGTTGTAGAGGATGTCCCCGAAGGTGTCCATGGCCTTGGTGGCGAGCGCTCCTTCGAGCTGGGCGCCACTGGACGCGATGATCCGCAGCGCCGACAGGTCGACGCTGGCGATGCGGTCCTCACCGAGCGCCAGAATTCGATTGAGCAACACCGGGACCACCGCCAGCGCGGTGCAGCGGTGCTCGGCGAGCGCGATGAGCGTGTCTTCGGGGTCGAATCGGCGTCGCATGACGAGCGTCGAGCCCAGTCCGATGGCGAGTATCGAGACGCCCAGGCCCCACGCGTGATAGACGGGCGGGGCGACGTAGGTGACTTCGCGGCTTTTGAAGGGGATCCGCGACAGGATGGCGGCGGGTGCTGTCAAGGACCGGGGCTGCGCTCGGTTGGCCCCCTTCGGGGTGCCGGTAGTCCCGCTGGTGAGGATGATGACGTTGCCCGGGCTTGGAGGAGCCGGCGGTGGTGACGCGTTCCCGGCGGAGATCAGAGATTCGATGGTCGGGCCGTCGCCCGGGCCTCTATTGGGGTCGTCGGTCCAGGCGACGAACCGACCTTTGGGGGCGTCCACGCCGGCGACGACGTCTCTGAACTCCTCGTCGTAAACGACGAGTTCGACGCCTTCTCGGGCGCATACCTCCTTGGCTTGGGGTGCCGAGAAGTCGGTGTTGAGGTAAAGCGCCCTCCCGCCGGCCTTCAGCACGCCGTAGCTGGCGTCGTACGTGCCTCGATGGTTGCGGCAGAGGATCCCAACGCCGGTATCCGGACCTACGCCCCGGGCCCGTAAGGCGTTCGCGAGGGCGTTGGACCGCTTGTCCATTTCCGTGAACGTCACCGCCCCGAGCTCGTCGACCAGTCCCGTACGGGAACCATGGCGGATGGCAGCCACGCTCACCGAGGCGCCCATGGCGCCGTAACGGTCCAGCGCTTGATACATGGCGAACAGGCGATCGGCGCGCTCGGGGCCGAGCATCCCGGAGTTGATGATCGTCACCAGGGCCTGCGCCTCGGTGGGGAGGCGCCACAGCATCTTCGTCAGGTTGGCGAGGTCGCCGATAGGGTCGGGCATGGTCTTCCTCCGCTTCTGTCGCCCGCGCTCATGTGCGGGCCCCACCGGCGGACGTTCGATGGACCGGCCCCAACCTCTCCGGTTGGGGCCGACCTCACCAAGCGTCGCCGGCCCTTAGTTGGTCAGCGCATCCATCTGGCGGACCCGGATGGACAGGGCCCGCAGCAGGTTGCGCACGAACTTCGGTGAGTTGTCGACGAGGGAACGGAAGTCCTCCGACGTTATTTCCAGCAACCGGACCGGCGTGACGGCTCGGACGCTGGCCGATCTGGCCTGGCCGTCGATCAGCGAAAGTTCGCCGACCACTTCTCCGGGTCCGAGCTTTCCGATCACTTTCTCCTTGTGCCCACTGGTCCCGCTGAGCACCTCGGCCTGGCCTTCGACAATCACAAACATGAGACCGCCCTCATGACCTTCGTAGGTCAGATACTGCCCGGGTTTGCGATCCGATTCGGTCGTGATGGTGGCGAGCTGTCCCAGCTCGCGCTTGGTGCAGTTCTCAAAGAGCGGCAGGCCTTCGAGGATGCCGATCTTGTCGCGCTTGAGCAGCCGGCTGGACATAGAGCGGACGATAGCTGACTCCCAGACGATTCGCGACAATTCACTGCTCACCCTGACGGGCACCTGAGCAACACCTCGGTCGGGCTATCTTCGGCCCCGGCTGCCCTGTCGACGGGCCCTGACCGGAGGAGGTCGAAGGATGATCCACCCCAACGAGGTTCTCGGCGAGCTGAGGCAACCCGCCAGGGACTTGCGTGAGCACATTCCCGAGGTCATTGGCGGTTACGCCGCCATGCAGCGAGCGGCCATGGCTGATGGTGCGCTCACCGGTCGTGTCAAGGAGCTGATCGCCTTGGCGATATCGGTGACGCGCGAGTGCGACGGTTGCATCAGCGCTCACGCCCGCGGAGCGGCCCGCCACGATGCCACTGAGGCAGAGGTGGCTGAGGCGTTGGGGGTGGCCATCATGATGAACGGTGGGCCGGGAACCGTGTGGGCGCCCAGGGCGCTGGCTGCGTTTAACGAGATAGCGGCGGCCGAGGAGTCTTGACCGACACCGGTTGGCGGCTCAAGTGGTCGCAGCGTGCGCCCGGATCACCTGGTCTGACAGCTCGGGCCAAGCCCGGGCGGCCCAGGACCCGAAGGGTCGACCGGAAAGTGACGCGAGGGCCAGGCCGCGCTCGGGATCCATCCAGAGGAACGCCCCCGACTGTCCGAAGTGTCCGATGGTGTTGGGCGAATTGAGCGTCCCCGTCCAATGAGGTCGCTTGTTGTCCCGTACCTCCAAGCCGAGACCCCAGTCGTTGTGTTTCTGGCGCCCGAATCCCGGGAGTACGCCGGCCAGGCCCGGAAATGACACCGACGAAGCGAGTGCGTGCGTCTCGCTCGAAACGAGGGTCGGGACCATGAGCTCCCGGCCGACAGCCAACAGGTCGGTGAGCGGACCCGACGCTCCGGACGCGGCCGAGCCCACGACCTTCGTGGCCACCAGCCCCAACGGCTCGATAACCCCGGCGGTGAGGTACTGGTCGAAGCCCATTCCGGCCCGGGTCGCGAGATGGGCGGCCGCCAACTCGAAGCCGCGGTTGGAGTAGATCCGTCTGCGGCCCGGCGCGGCGAGGACCGCGTCGCTGTCCGGCGCCAAGCCGGACGCATGGGCCAGCACGTGGGACAGGGTTGCGCCCGGCGGTCCCACGGGATCGTCCCACGCCACCGTGCCTTCCTCGACCGCCACCCAAAGAGCGAGAGCGGTCAGGATCTTGGTTACGGAGGCCCAAGGGAAAGCCGTCTCTATCGGGCCCGCCGACTCGGTTCGCTCCTCGGTTGTCCAACCAGCTGCGGCCGGCCACCTGGCGGCCTGGGCCAGAGCGTCAATCATTGCCCGTGTCCGTGTTGGGGCAGCCGAGGGCGGAGCTCAGGCTGCCCAGGTTGGACTCCAACAGGTTGAGATAGTTGGCCTGAGGAGGCCAGCCGCCTTCCGGGGGCCCGGCCAGAGTGTCGAGGGTCCGTATTCTTGCGTGGGCGGCCGCAGCTACCGCGACGACGGCCCCTTCTGAAACCCACGGTTCCGCGAAAACTGTGGTGGCGCCGTCGGCTTCTACGTGGGCCGCAGCCGCGGCGACGGCCGAAGTCGACACAGCGGCGCCGGATCCCACCACCTCGTCTTGGAGGCCATAATCGCGGGCCATGGCTCCGAACGCGTCGTCGGCAGTGAATATCGTCGATCGCGGGCAAGCGGAAAGGGTGCTTTCGTAGTCGATGCCAGTCGATTGCACCGAGGCCGCGAAGTCCTGCTCTCCGTCTCGATACAGACCGGCAGCCCCCGGATTGGCGGCCTCCATGGCCTTCGCGATCGCAGCTACCGCCCGCTGCATGACATTGGGGTCCAGCCAGACGTAAGGGTCGGACGCGCCCAGCGTCGCTTGCAGGGCGAGCACGTCAGGCGACTCGGCCGCCGCCTTTTCCAATGAGGCCTGGAATCCGCCTCCGATCTCGACGACCAGGCCCGCCTGGCGCAACTCGCTGACCTGATGCGGGTCGAGCACGTATGTTGCGGGGTCGTCCCCAGCCGGCACCACGTCGGTCACTGCGACCTTGACCTGGCCAATCTGTTGGATCGCTTGGGCTAATGGGTACAGGCCCGTGTAGACCTGTAGCACCGGGGCGTCCGGAGAGACTGACGAAGCGCCACCACAACCCGCCGCAACGGTCGCCATCAAGGCCAGCCCGACGGCCGCCTTCACCGAAGCGATCCGACGACGCCGTGGTCCCGCAAGGGTCCGACCTGCAATCCGGTCCGAGCCCACTGATCCGCGAGGATCGGCAAGGCCGCGAGGGTCGCTCGCCAGCTTCCGGGCGCAGAAGTGGCGTCGGAGTCGTGTAGCAGGACCGTCGCCCCGGGGTGAAAGGTTCGTTGCACGTTCGCGGCCACTGTTGCGCCTGTGGCGCCGGCTTTCCAGTCGATCCCCCAAGTCGTCCACAGGACCAGCTGCAGATCGGACCGGCGCGCGGCCACGAGCGAGGATGCCGAGACGGCTCCATACGGTGGCCGAAACCACTCGGCCGGTTCGCCCGTGAGGGTCGCGATCGTGTCGCGGGCGCGGAGCACGTCCGGGACGGTCCACGTGGCCGGGCGACGCAAGTGGCTGGTGTGCGCATCTCCGTGCACGCCGACTTCATGGCCCCGATCGACGAGCTCGCGAACGAGCCCCGGTGAACGCCTGGCCTGGGAGCCGAGGCAAAAGAACGTGGCCCGCCATCCGAGGGCGTCGAGCGCATCGAGGATCGACGGGGTGGAAACCGGGTCGGGGCCATCGTCAAAGGTCAGGGCGACGTGTCCCGGGGTCCCGACGCCCGATAGGCGGGGCAGGAGCCGGCAGCGGGCCGACCGCCAGGCCACCGCGCCGGGCAGAAGGTGCGCGGCCGCCCCCCCAGCCAGGGCCAGCCCCACTGCGACGAGACCCGCTTCGAGCCCCGTGGACGCACCGGGCCGGCCGCGTCCTTGACTCACGCCAGGGTCGCGAGTGGCGTGGCGCTGAGGTGGGCGGTCTTTAAGCTCGACTTCAGCTGGGACAGAAAGGCGACCAGCTGCCGTGGGGTGGTGCCGAGACCGTTGATCAGGTAGATGTGCCGTGGGCTGAGATGTATGGGGACTTCGTCGCCGGTGGTGGGTCGCGGGTCGAGAATGTGGTTGGGAACGACCAGCGAAGTGTGGGCGTCGCGGCACTCGATTAGGTCCCAAGCGTTGACTCTGCGACCCGGGATGGTAAAGGTCACGCGCTCGCCGATCAACAGACCGAGGCTGTTCCCAGCCCGAGCGTCCTGCTGGGCTCGCTTCCACGGAGACGAGTCGCGGTCATGGTGGGTTCCGTTGATGGGATCGCCGAGGCCGCCGTTTTCCACGTTGACCCCGTCGGCGACGAGCTCGCGCACCATGTCGACGTTGGCCAAGGCGGTCGCGGCGTCGACGACTGCCGTCAAGTGCATCTCCACGAGGGCGTTCACGACGGTCGGGTCGGCCATCTCCGCGGAGTCCAGCCTGACTCCGACGTAAGCGACGGTGGCGTTCTTGCCCACAGGATGGGCGACGCCGGCGCCGGCCTCGGCGGCCACGGNNGGCCACGCCGCTGGTCAGACCGAGCCAACCCAGCGAAGCTACAGCCGCCACCGCAGCGGCCGCTCTGGCCACCGCCAGGCCCGGGCGGCGCGCCGGCCGCCGATGCGCGGGTGTCACCGCGATGCTGGCCACGAGGTCGGCGGCCTGGGCGCGGAACATGTCTCCGGCCCGGCCGACCTGTTGGTCGCGAGCCGGTCCGGGTGCCGTCAGCAGGTCGAGGGCGTCCGCCAGGCTTGCCGCATCGGGTGCAAACCGGCTGACCCCCGCCGCAGCCATCCCAGCCGTGTTCTCCTTGCCATGTCCGGCTATCGGTTGAAAGCTGACAACGGGTAGGCCGGCGCGCATGGCTTCGAGCGAGGTCAGGCCGCCGGCGTTCTCGACCAGGGCGTCACACGCCGCCATGAGGGCCGGCATTTCATCGGTCCACCCGATCACCACGGAATCGCCGGCAAAGGCTTCGGCCCATGCGGACACCTGATCGTGGAGACGGGTGTCCCGCCCGCACACGACGACCGGAGTGAAGCGGTCGTCGGCGGTGATGGCGTTCCACGTCCCTCGTATATCCCCGACTCCCCACGACCCGCCCACCACGAGCACGGCTCGCTGGCTGGAGCGAAGACCGAGCGCCGTCCGGGTCGTCGATCGGTCGGGCAGGCGGTCCGGAGCGAACCTGCCGTTGACGACGGGACCACACGCTATGGCTTCGCGGCCGGTGCGGCGAGCGGCCATCTGGGCGGGCCTCTCATGGATGGCTAGGTTGAGGTCCACCCCATCGTGTACCCACAACGGGTGCACGCCGAAGTCGGTTATGAAGTTGACGGCCGGGATCGTGAGGCGCCCGGTCGACCTGAGCCGACCCAGGCAGAGCGTGGCCAACGGGTAGGTGGACACGACCGCGGTCGCTTGGACCTCGCGCACCCACCGCAAGACCCGCCTCCGGGTCAGAATGCTGACCAACCAGGCCACGAGCGGGCACAGCCACGGAACCCGGTACCACATCCGGTAGGTCGCGTCGTAGGCCGCTGGTACGTGCTTCAACTCGAACTCGTAGCCGCTCCGCAAGGCTGACCCGATGCGCAGCGGGCCGCTATCGAGGAAGTCGCGAACCTCAGTCTCGTGACCGGCGGCGGTCAGCTGCGCAGCCAGGCCGCGAGCGGCCCCGTCGTGGCCGGCGCCCATGCTGGCGGAAATGATGAGGACCCTCGTCGGGCTGGTGGGACAAGGTGGCGTTGGTTGCGCCTTGCGTCTGCGCACGACCTACCAGGGTAGCGGGTGTCGGTTTGGCGACGATGGACATCACTCACGACGGACGTCCGCCGCCCTGACATCAGTTCGTAGACCGACGTACCTGGGGTGGCGGAGCCTGCCATCGGGTGTCCACTCGGAGAATTCGACCTCGGCGACGAGTTCCGGCCGTACCCAATGAACTCCCTTAAGCGGTATCTGGTCATCGAAAGGCGATCGTTCGAGGCTGATCGCACCGAGGCTGGTACGAAGCGTCCTCAAGGCACGGTCGTCGAAGCCGCTCCCGACCCGGCCCGCATACCGCAGGCGGCCGTCCGGGTCGTAGAAGCCGACGAGGAGGGCTCCCAGGCCGACCCGGCTGCCCGAAGGTTCGGTCCACCCGCCGACGACCAGCTCCTGGCGCGCCGAGCACTTGAGTTTGCGCCAATCGGGTGATCGCCCTGAACGGTACGGCGACCCTGACCGCTTGGCGACCAGACCCTCCCAGCCGAGCCGGCACGCCACCTGTAGCAGCTCGGCTGGATCTCCTTCGACCCTCTGGGCCGTGCAAATCATGCCAGTTGGGTTCTCGAAGGTGCGCTCCAGCAGGGAGATCCGGTCCACGAGGGGCAGGGTCGTCGTATCGAGCCCGAGAAGGTGCACGACGTCGAAGGCGCAGAACATCAGGCGTGCTCCGCGGGGCGGGTCGTGAAGCAGAGCGAAGTTGCTTCGGTCTCCGTCGAACGCGACGATTTCTCCGTCGAACGCGAAGTTGTCGACCGGTAAAGCGGCTATCGCCGACACCAGCGTCGGAAAGCGCTGATCAAAAGGCAAGTGGTTGCGTGACCATAACTCGACTTCGGCACCGTTTCGCACCGCCAGACAGCGCAACCCGTCCAGCTTCCTTTCGAACACCCACTCACCTGATCTGACCAGCCCGATCTGCCGTTCGACCTGGAGCGACTGGGCGAGCATCGGCTCGCGCCATCGCGCTCTCTCCATGCCTTGACGGCCAGAGCTACCGGGCGGTCACGATGCGCTGGCTGAAGCGCATGTCGCGACCTTGGCCTACGAAAGTGTCGTGGTAGCGGCCGAGCATCCAAGTGGACCACCCGGCATCGCCTTGGCCGCCGGCGGTTAGGTCCGACACGGCGTGAAAAGTGCCGACCTGGGATCCGTTGCTGACCACGACGTTCGTGACGTGGTGGAACATCGAAGGGGGGATCGTGTCCAGCCACGCCCTGATGGCCGGGCGCCCCACGAAATCCTGCTCGAGGACGCGGAATCGCGCGTCGTCGCTGAATAGGTCAGCTGCGGCGTCGAAGTCGCGATCGTCCACCAAGTGGCAATAGCGGGCGAGCAGCCTCCGCGCGGCCAGGTCGACTTCCACGGTAACTTCCTTTGGCGTCGTCATCAGGCGTGACTGTACGCGCGGGCCCGCAGGGCTCGCCACGAAACGTTTCTCCAGACGCCGACGACGGTGGACCTGGCGGAAGCGATTCTCCGGTCGTAAGCCGCGCCGTGGTCGGCTCTCAAGCGCGCCCGCCGAGGCGCCGTTCGGCTATCAAGTCGAGCACCAGGCCGGTCCAGCCCGTCTGATGAGAGGCGCCCAGGCCCGCCCCGGTATCGGCGTGGAAGTACTCGTGGAACAGCAGATGATCCCGCCAGCCTGGATTCGTTTGGAGCAACTCGTAGCCGCCGAACACGGGCCGCCGTCCATTCGGATCGGGTAGGAAGATCGACACCAGGCGACGGGCCAGGTCGTCGGCGACCGCCTTGAGAGGCATGGTCCGGCCGGAGCCGGTCGGGTGCTCCACCGTAAATGCGTCCCCGAAGTAGGAGTGGTAGCGGTCCAGGGACTCGATCAGGAGGTAGTTGGTGGGAAACCACACTGGGCCCCTCCAGTTGGAGTTGCCCCCAAACAGGGAGTTCGTCGACTCGGCCGGCTCGTAGTCGATGGTCGCCGTCACGCCTGCGAACTCCATGCTGAAGGGGTTGTCCCTGTATTGCCGCGAAATGGATCGAACGCCGTGGTCCGAGAGCATCTCCTCCGGATCCAAGCACCTGGACAACACCCGTCTGAGCCGGTCACCGCTCACGACGGACAGGAGCAGGCGGTTTCCGATGCCGGGGACGGTCGTGTGGGCGCAGT
>PMHU01000042.1 GCA_003156795.1 Acidimicrobiaceae bacterium | reverse complement strand
ACGACCATCCACACGTTGCGAGCGAAGTATTCCGAAGCCAGGTGTTGGAGCCGGTTCTCCGCTCCGTAGCGAATCTCGCCCGTCTGGCCCGTCTTGCGGATCTGATCGATGGACCCGTCCAGCCGCTTGAGAAGGGGCGGCACCCACGAGCACCCGGTTTCGGTGATCACCATCTTGAGCCTGGGGAACCTCTCGAATACACCCCCGAGGATGAAGTGAACAAGCGGACGCTGCGAATAGAAGCTCACGTCGTTGATGTACAGCAACATGGCGAACGGGTAGTCGCCGTAATCGGGCGCCCCGGTGCCGCCGTGGACGGCGATGGGCATGTCGAGGTCTTGAAGGACTTCCCAAAGCCGGTCGTACTCGGGGTCGTACAACGGCCTCACCCACTTGGCGTCGGGCGGTACGTTCGGAATCAGGACCCCGCCCCGCAGGTTGTGGTCCTTGATCCAGCGGACGTCGTCGATGGCATCGTCGATGTCGTTGAGGAAGATCTGCCCGATCCCGGCTCGGCGGTCAGGGAACTCGCCGCAGAAGTCGACGAGCCAACGGTTGTGGGCCCGGATCCCCGCCAACCGATGCTCGTAGTCCTCCGGCTTCGGCGGTCCCGCGAACAGGACGAAGGTTGGGAAAAACGGAGGCACCGTGTTCGGAAAGATCACTTCTCCGACCACGCCGTCGGCTTCCTGCTGGGAATTTCGCATCTCGTTGTCCCAGTTGCGAAAGCGACGATTGTCGCCGAGGTCGTTGAAGGGGTTGCGGTACTTGGCCCGCCAGGCGTCGAAGTCCTCCAGGTACTTCGCTTCCAAGCACTCCCGATAGGCGGCGTGACTACCACCGGCGTGGCTGTCCGAAGTGATGATGGTGTAGTGGCCGTCAGCGCGGTCGATGGTCGAGTTGCCCGTGGTCATGACCCGCAGTGTAGTAGAATCTGATTCTAATTGCGACTGCTGTTGGTCGACTGACTCCTCAGCCGGATCGGCTGGCGAAGCGAAGCGTCACCAACTCGAACGGCCGCAACTCCAGGTCGACCGTTGAGCCGTGGAAGGGCACGTTCTCGAGGTCCCGCTCGAGCAGGTCGGTCCGGGTGACGGCCACGAAGGGCACGTTGAGCGTCACCGCAGCCGGACCCCGTGAACCCCAAACTTCGCAGAGCCGCACCACCACGCCACCGGCGCGGTCGGCCCACTTGACCGCTTCGATGCTGACCCCCGCCCGGTCGACCGAGATCAGCCGACCGCGCCCCGCGTGGCCGCCGCCTCCGCCGGCCACGATGGAGATCGGGAGGTTAAAGGACTCAGCTTCCTCGACCACCCGACCCGCTCCCCGCAGGTCGCCCGCGTGCGGCAGGAGGGCGTAGGCGAAGTGATGCGGACCCTGGTCGGCTTCGGGATCGGGGTAGCCGGGACCTCGCAGCAGGGACAGCCGCATGACGTTGCCGCGTATGTCGTATCCGTACTTGCAGTCGTTGAGCAGGGCCACCCCGTAGCCGGGCTCGCTCAAGTCGGCCCACCGGTGCCCGCACACTTCGAAGCGGGCCACGTCCCAGCTCGTGTTGGCCACCGTCGGCCTTTCGACGTGGCCGTGCTGGATCTCGTAGGTGGCCCTCGCCGACCGAACGGCAAGGGGAAAGGCGACCTTGAGAAAGCGGTGGCGCTCGTGCCAGTCCACGTCGGTATGGAACTCGAGGCGGGGCGAGCCGGCGTCGAGCCGCATGGTCTGGGTGATCAACGATTCCCCGAAACGGCGAACGAACCGAACGCCGACCCGGAGCGGGCCTGACTCGACCACGTCGATCGACTCGACCGCTCGGAGGTCGGTGACCTGATCGAGGTAGTCGCGGTCCACGTTCCACGCGTCGAACGCTTGCGGGTGATCCTCGTGGACTTGGAAGAGGTTGCCCTGCTGACCGGGGGCGAGCACCTCACGCCCGGCCCGGCGATCCCACACCGACGTGAGGAGACCGTCGGGGTCCCAAGCCACGCGGAGCCGGTCATTTCCCATCCATCCGTCACCGACCTCTACCGGCGATAGCTGGACAGAGGATTCAGCACCCACCGGCCCCCAGCCGCACCCCGGCACCGAGGCAACGGACAGTCGACCGTCGGGCAGCTCGACGACTTCGCTGCGGTCGTGAGTGCTGGCGTTGAAAGCGAAAAGCCCGCCTGAGCCCGGCGCCACGGCGGCCTGAGCCTCGGCAACCACCCGGCCCGCCGCGTCAAGGACGTCGGCGTGATCGCGGGCGGTGTCCTCGTAGACCCAGTTGATGCTGGAGCCGGGCAGGATGTCGTGGAACTGCTGCAGCAACAGGAGCTTCCACGCCCGGTCGAGCTCTGGGCGCCGGTCCAGGCCGGCCGCCACCGACCACATCTCAGCCGCCCGCAGCATCTCCTCGCCTCGCCGATTGGCTCGCTTGACGTCGGCGTGGGTGGTCAAGGTGGCCCGGTGGGTTTCGAGGTACAGCTCGCCCACCCACGTGGCCAGGGGACCCGCTTCGTTCCGTAGCTCTTCGAAGAAGCCGGAGACGGAGCCGACGTGGACTTGGGGCAAGCCTGGCAGGTCCCGCATCCGCCGGCCGTATTCGAGCATGTGGGCGGTGGGCCCGCCGCCCCCGTCGCCGTAACCGAACGCATACAAGCTGAGCTCGGATCGTTCGTGGTCCTTGAAGTTGTCCTGGCTGGCCACCAGCTCGGTCGCGGAGAAGTCGCCGTTGTAAGTGTTGGCCGGCGGGAAATGGGCCAGGAGCCGGCTGCCATCGTGGCCCTCCCACCAGAAGGTGGAGTGCGGGAACACGTTGGTGTCGTTCCAGCTCATCTTCTGGGTCACCAGCGCGGTCACGCCGGCTTGGGCCGCGATCTGAGGCAGGGCCGCCGAATAGCCGAACACGTCGGGGATCCACAGCTCATGGGATTCGAAGCCGAACTCGTCGGCGAAGAAGCGCTTGCCGTATACGACCTGGCGGACCAGTGACTCGCCCGACGGAACGTTGGTGTCCGGCTCGACCCACATGCCGCCGACCGGCTCCCAGCGACCCTCCCCCACCCGGCGCCTGATCTGCCCGTAGACAGAGGGATACTGGTCCTTCATCCACTGGTACTGCGCCGCCTGGCTGCACGCGAACCGGTGCTCGGGGTAACGGTCCATCAAGCGGAGCTGGTTGGAAAACGTCCGGGCGCACTTGCGCTTGGTCTCGCGCACCGGCCACAGCCAGGCCGAGTCGATGTGGGCGTGGCCCACCGCCGTTACCCGATGCTTCATCGACGACGACCCGCCCAGGACGGCCCGCAACGCCAAGCGGGCCGAACGGGCGGTCGGCCCCGAACAGCCCGCCTCGAGGGCGGCCTGCGCCTCCGCGAGAGCGGCGCAGATCCCGGTCGCCCGGTCGGTTACCTGGTCGGTTGCTCCCCGGGCGAGCTGCAGCAGGAGTCGCATATCCAAATACAGCGCTTCGACGTCTCGGTCGACGGTGGCGAGCTGGGCTTGGCCGAGGACGTACAGCGGGGCACCGTCGTAGTCGGGCGCCAGCATGGGCCAGTCCTTGCGATGCCAGTTCGGGATCGGATTGGCGGCCGCCTCGACAAAGAACTCGACCGGTTCGTCACCGACTGCCTTGGCGGCGACGACGTATTCGCGATGCCGGTGATGCAAACCCTGTCTCGGGGTGCCATCGGGCTTCCACACCAGGCCTTCGGCGCTGAAGCCGACCATGTCGCCTCCCCCGAGGTGGACCAGAGCCGCCACCTCGTCGCCAGCCCAGTCGGACGGGATGGTCGCCCGGAACCGGAACCAGGTCGTATCCCACATCCCTCCCCACGACCCGCCGACTTGGAAAGGCTCGAAGTGCCGGCGAAGCGCGTCGGCTGGCGGTATCGGCTCGCCGTGCACGTGCAGCGCGTCTACCTCCAACTCGATCCGGCCCGGGTATATGGCCGGCCGCAACGTGGTCCTCACGAACTCTTCCACGCCGGCGAGTTGGCCCATTACATCAGCACAGGCCCGTCAGCACGGGCCCATCAGCGCAGGCCCGAGAACAGATCGCTTTCGGGGACTGAGGCGCCGGTTCGATCGACGGCCCGAACGAACGACTCCCAACCCATGATCTCCCCGAAGACCTGGCGACCCATGCGCACGAAGAAGATGTTGTCCGACTGGCTGGCATGGGCGAGGAGCGAGTCGAACTTGCGGTCCGTCGCCGACGTCACGTCGACATAGGTGGTCACTTCCTCGTCGGGCGTGCCCCACTCCTCGCGCGGCCCCGTTTCCGTTTGGTCGACCTCGTCTCCTCCAGGTGGTTCGATCCCCAGCTTTCGGAGCCGCTCGCCCAACTCCGCCATGCGGCTGCGCGGCACGGCCGTGAAATAGACCTTGGCCGGGATGCCCGTCTTCTCGGCCGCGGCCATTGTGATGCGGTGGGCCTGGATGTGGTCGGGGTGGCCGTAGAACCCGTTGGCGTCATAAGTGACGACCACTTGCGGCTCGTAGCGCCGCATTAGCTCGGCCAGGCGGGCCGCGGACTCCTCTACTGGAGTCGACCAGAAGGACCCGGGGGCGTCGTTGTCGGGCCATCCCATCATCCCGCTGTCGGGGTAACCGAGGTTCTCCTGGTGGTCGATTCCGAGGACTTCGCAGCTCCGGGCCAGCTCGACCTGGCGGGCCTTGACCACTTCGTCCCGGTCGAAGCCCGGTTCGCCCGGCTTCAATCCGCCCGGCCCGTCGCCGCAACCCCCGTCGGTGCAAGTCACCAGGACGGTGCGGATCCCTTCGTCGCCGTAGCGAACGAACACGCCCCCGGTGCTGATCGCTTCGTCGTCGGGGTGGGCGTGTACTGCCATCAAGGTGAGGGTGGGCACCGGACCAGACTAGGGAACCTCGCGGCGATCAGAAGACCTCGGCCGTGACGACGTATTGCTGTTGGTCGGAAACGTTGTCGGACAGCCAGCCCAGGTTCCGGCCGCCGAACGGTTCAGCCGCACCGAAGCCCATCACGCGCCGGTGGCCGACGTCCACGGTCGCGAGCGGCTCGTCTCGCCAACCCTGTTCAGTGGTGAGGACGGTCGACAGCAGCTGGCGGACGCCGGCGCCGGCGAGCGTGCACTCGTAGGCTCCCCACTCGACTTGGCGGACCGGGCCGTCCACGGTGTGCGCCTTCTGGAGCGCCGACCACATGGCACCCGCGTGGCGTCCGAGCCAGTCGGCCTGGAGGCCGCCGTCGCGGACGTCGCGGATCTGGGCGTTGTAGGTGTGGGGCCCGGGACCTGCGCCCGCGTCAGGAAACAGAGGTCGGATCTCGGACCCGAGCTGGCGCGGTGATCGGTATCCGGTCTGTATCGCTTCGATCGCTTCAGTGGCCTCACGAAAGCGCCTCTCCCCTTCGGCCCTGATGTCGGCCGCCATGCCTTGAAGGTGGTCAGGATGGAAGAGGGCCACAGCCCGGTGGTAGGCCTGGCGCGCCTCGTCCAGCGAGGCGTCTGCAGCTATCCCGAGGACCTCGAACGGATCCGGCGGCACCGCGGTGAGCTTAGGGCCTTTCGGTCAGAAGACGTGGAAGCGTCTGGCCGTGGTGAGGAGCCCTTCGGGTCCGGACGCCTTGACGCCTAGGTCCTCCCAAGTGCCGCGCTGGGTGATCCACCTCACAAACGCCAGTCCGTCGCTTCTGACCTCGGCCACGGTGTCACCCGACCCCACGCTGATCGTCCTGGCCGCGGGCCCTTCCACGACGAGGTCGACGGCTCCCCCGAGCTCTTCGGTCACCTCGCTGTTCTGCTGCGGCAGGGCGGCTGCGATCCAGTCCAGGGCCGGATCGAGCCTCAGTTGGTCGGCGGGAGGCGGCTCGGTGGTGAGCGGACCGCGAGGAGAAAACAGGTCGGCCCGGATGTGGGTGAAGTGGTCAAAGGAGAAGGCGTTGGGAAGCAGGGACACGTGGTAGGTCCCCAGATCGCCGAGGGGAACCTCGAAGTCCTGGGTCGACAGCTCCGCCATCTGCCCGATGGCCTTGATGCTTACGGACCGGTAGTCCTCCACCACCCGTTCCGTGCTCCAGGACCGACGCTCCTCCACGTATACGTCCTGGGCCCGCTCGGTCGGAAGGCCGGCGGCATCCGGCAGGACGGATGGATCCACGACCAGCCAGAAAAGAGCGCCGACGTGGCCGACCACGTCCTGCACCGACCATCCGGCGCACCCGCTCGGGGCGGCCCAGTCGTCCCCGCTCAGGTTCTCGCATATCCGGAGCAGCGCGTCGCGGTCTGCCTGCAAAGCTTCGATGGCGGTCGTGGTCATCCGTGGCTCCCTCTCTCGCTCCACATAGTGTAGCTATTCGACATAGTAAGATTATGTCACCGTGGCGCGTGTTGGGCAAGGAGCAACAGAACCGGCTACAAATTCCTCGTGGCCGATCAAGAGAAGTCGCTGCGCGCCGATCAGGTGAGCCAGACGCGCGCCGCCTTGATCACCGCCGGACGGGCCCTGTTCGGTCGCGGCGGCTACTCGGCCACGTCGGTCGAGGACATCGCCCGCCAGGCCCGCGTGACGACTGGAGCCCTGTACCACCACTTCGCCACCAAGACGGCGCTGTTCGAGGCCGTGTTCGAGCAGATGCACGAGGAATCCCTCGGCGCGTCGGCGGAAGCGGCCGGCCACGGCCGGGACGACTTGGACCGGTTGGCTCGAGGGTCCGACGCCTTCCTCGATACCGTGCTCGATCCCGAAGTCCAGCGGATCCTGATCATCGACGCCCCCGCCGTGCTGGGGCTGGCCCGCTTCACCGAGCTGGACGAGCGCTACGCCTTCAGCGCCATCGTGGCCCTCCTGGAGGGAGCGTGCACGGCGGGAATAATAGAAACCGATGATCCCGAAACTCTGGCCCGGCTCCTGATCGGCGCCCTGACCCGCGGCGCCATGCTGATCGCCAACTCTCCGTCGCCGAAGAAAACCCGGGACTCGGTGTCAGTAGCCCTGCGCCGGATGCTCGCCGGTCTTTCCCTTCCTACGTGAACCGGGGTCGAGGAGGCCGGCCTAGCGGGGACAGCCGGCCTTAGCGGGGCACTTTGGACCAGGGAAGTTCCTTGTCGACGCGGACGTCGCCGGGCAGTCCGAGCACGCGCTCGCCGAGGATGTTGCGCTGGATCTCGGAAGTGCCGCCCTCGATCGAGTTGGCGCGCGACCGCAAGAACATCGTCCTCGACGAGCCGGCCGGTCCGACCAGGCCCAGGGCGTCGGACCGCCCCATGTCGTACCGGTAGCCAACCAGACCTGAAGGGCCGAGCAGATCGAGGCACAGCTCGTAGATGCGCTGGTTGATCTCGGCGAACATCAGCTTGGCCACAGAACCCTCCGGTCCCGGGTTGCCGACCTTGCGATTCTGGCTGGCGCGCAGGTTGGTGAGGCGCAGCGCTTCGGCCTCGGCCCACAGCTTCATCAGCCGGTCCCGGTTGGCGGGGTGATGATCGCTTCCTTCTTCCTGCCAGATCCTTATCGCTTCGGCGATGGCGCCGCTTCCTCTGGCCGGACCTCCGCCGCCGCCGCCGATGCTGGTGCGCTCGTTCATGAGCGTCGTCATCGACACCCGCCAGCCTTCGCCGACATCGCCGATCCGGTCGGCATCGGGGACTCTGACCTCGGTCAGGTACACCTCGTTGAACTCGGCCTC
>PMHU01000222.1 GCA_003156795.1 Acidimicrobiaceae bacterium | reverse complement strand
GATCACCCCCTCGGGGCTGGGGGTGGTCGAAGGGGTGCTCATCCCGACCCTGGTCGGCTTCCACGTGCCCAAGGCCACCGCGATCCTGGGCGTCATCAGCTACCGGTTGATCAACTTCTGGCTACCGATCCCGGCCGGCGCCGCCGCCTACATATCGCTGAGGGTCCCCCGTGGCTCCGGTCTAAAGGCGGGCCGACGCGCCCTCTCCGACATGGCCGCCGAGGCCAAGCGGCCGGACGAGGATCCCGACGGACCTGCCGGCCGGGCGGACTAGGCGCCGACCCGCCCGGGGCTGGGTCAGCCGTCGAGCTCGTAGGCGGTGGCGTGCCTCGGCTGGTAGATGCCGATCTCCCCGGCGCCGGGTACCCGCAACCGAGCGAGCAGGCCGAACCCCTGTTGCTGCACGGAAGCGGTGAACTCCACACCCTTCGCGGTCAGATCGGCGACGGTGGCTTCGATGTCATCGCACATCAGGTAGAGCTCGTGGTGCCCGCTCGGCGAAGCCGCGTCGGGGTCACCGTTATCACCGGCGGGGTGTATTCCGAGCTCGGCAGGAGGCAACTTGAAGATGAGCCAGCCTCCGTGGGCGTCGACGTAAGGGAGCTCGAGCACGTCCCGGAAGAACGCCCGCGCCTTGTCGGGGTCCTCTGCATAAATGATGGCGTGGGTACTGGTAATCATGCCCACATCTTCCCGCAGTGGTAACGGCATCCGGGTGACGCCGTTCGTCGGGAGCCGCGATTGGCCCGAGCGAGAGCCACCCGAGTGCTAACAAGGCACGTGCGCCCGTCGCTGGTCCCGCCGACGCTGCGCCACTACCGGCGCTCATGGGTCGGGCCGGACCTGGTTGCCGGATTGACGCTGGCTGCGATCGCCGTGCCAGAGCAGATGGCGACGGCTCGGCTGGCAAACCTGCCCGCGGTCGTCGGGTTGTACGCCTTCCTGGCGGGTTCGGTCGCCTTCGCTCTTCTGGGGTCCAACCGCCGGATGTCCGTCGGAGCGGACTCGACCATCACCCCCATTTTTGCCGTCGGAGTGGCCACGATCGCGGCAGCGGGGACTCCGAGATACGCAGACCTGGTCATGGTCCTGGCGTTGGTCGTCGGGGCGCTCGTCGCCGCGGTCGGCCTGTTGCGACTCGGCTGGATCGCAGACTTCCTACCTGCGCCGGTGGTCATCGGCGTGCTGGCCGGGATCGCCGTGGAGATCCTCGTCCGCCAGCTTCCGACCGTTATGGGGCTCCCAGGCGGAGGGACCACCACTTTCGGTCGGCTGCGAGCGGTATTCGATCAGCGGAACGACGTGAATGGATGGGCTCTAGCTATTGCAGCCGGGGTCCTCGTCGTCGTCGTCGGGGCGGAGCGCATCGACCGCAGGGCCCCAGGTGCGCTCATGGGGCTGGCTCTGTCGATCGCGGCCGTCGTCGGGCTCGGCCTCAAAGCCCGCGGCGTGCACTTGGTGGGGTCGATCCACGCCGGCCTCCCTTCCTTCCGCAGCCCGTCCGCATCACTAGCCGATATCCGCCGCTTGGCTGCGCCGGCGCTCACGGTCGCGTTCGTCTGCGTCGTGCAGACCGCCGCCACGGCGCGATCGTCGGTGAGTGACGATCCCGAGATCGACGACTTCAATCGGGATCTGGTGGCCTTGGGCGCTGGGAACCTGCTCGCCGGGCTGACGGCGTCTTTCGCGGTCAACGCCAGCCCGCCCCGAAGTGCAGTGGTCGCGGCCTCGGGGGGTCGATCCCAAGCCTCCAGCCTCGTCGCCGCGGCCGTGGTGGTAGCGGTCGTGTTCGCTTCGGGGGTACTCAAGGATCTGCCCGATCCCACCCTCGGCGCCATCTTGATCTTCGTGGCGACCCGGCTCCTGCGCGTCGGCGAGCTGCGTCGGATCCTTCGCTTTGATCGCATCGAGTTCGCGATCGCCGCAGTCACGTTGCTGGTCGTCGGCTTGGTCGGGATCGAGCAGGGCGTCGTCGTGGCCATCGTGTTGGCCATGGCGCAGCGGGTCCGTCTCACGGCCCGACCCCGAGACGCCGTGCTCGGCCGCGAACCCGGCACGGATCATTGGATGCCGGTCGACATCGGCCAGCCAACCGAGCAGGTCGCCGGCGTGCTCGTATATATGCTCTACGCCCCGCTGTGGTACGGCAATGCCAACTTCGTCGTCGCCAGGGTACGCAAGGTGATCAACTCCTCACCCCAACCGGTGCACGCTCTCGTTCTCGACGCAGACGGCATATCCGACATCGACTACACCGGAGCCCGAACGCTCGACCAACTCAACACCGAACTCCGGGATCGTGGAGTGAGGCTCTGCCTCGCCCGATCGTCGCATCTGGTCCACCAGAACCTCAAGCGCAGCGGGCTCCTAAAGGACCTAGGCGTAGATCAGCTCTTCCCCAGTGTGCAGGATGCCGTCAAGGCCTGTACCGCTCGGGATACGTAGACAGCGCGTCAATGCGGCCCCCGGCCGTCCTCCAAAGAACATGGGCGGGCCGCGTCTCGGAAAGCGCAACGACGTCATGCGTGTACCGGAGCACCGTCCGATTCGCCTTCCGGTGGAGCCCATCGCCGAGCGACCCCACCGAGACGGGACAGGTTCGACATGAGCGCCGACGACGTGGCGACGGTCATCGGCGCCCGACGGATCCAGCCAGGGACGAGACGCGCCGAGAGTCGGGATGCTCCGCTGGCTGCCTCGAATGCCAGGTGGTGGGCCGTAGTCCACGAGAAGCCGAGCTGGTGGCGAAGGTGATCTGGAAGTTGGCCGCCGGTCAAAACGTGCATGATCTCGCCGGAGACGACGTTGAGCGGAAAGGGGACGGGCGGGCGTCTGACGTAGCCCGCCACGATTTGACCCACCTCGGTGGGGACGAGCCGGCTGTCGACCATCTGCTCGAAATAGGCGGTGAAGTCAGCCCAAGTCTCCGGGCAGGAACCAACCGGCATGCCGCACGCGTAGCCGACCAGCTTCCATTGGCCGTATAACTCGTTGCGTTCGGCGGCGGTCAATGGGCGCACGAAGCTGGCGTGCACCCGCACCAGAGAGTCGCCGAGCGTGGCCCACACCCACAGGAGTAGTTCCGGGTCCAAGGCCCGGTATGGCTCGCCTCCCTCGGTACGCCCCGTGACCGTGGCGTGGCGCTGCCGGAGCTGCCGGGATGCCTCCTCCGAATGGGTCGATTCGGAGAAGGCGATGGCGGACACGACTGCGAGCGTGCGGACGAGCCGAACCCATGGGCGGGATTGGTAGTCGGAGTGCTCAGCGACTCCCGCCGCGACCGATGGGTGGGCGACTTGCAGGAGCAGGGCCCGGGGTCCGCTCGCCAACACCATGGCCGGTTCGGCCGCCACCCGGAACAGCACGCTGCTTCGAGGCAGAGGTAGGGCGCCCGGGGCGGCCTGGATGGTACCGCTCGCTTCAGGCGGCATGGACGGAGTCAACCACACGTTTTGACACTCCGATGGCCAGGCCTCCCAACGCTGACTGACCGTTCCCTCACCTTTGTCGGGCTTTATGACGATAGATACCTAATAGGGTAAATAACGCAATTGGGCGGGCATTGTGTGAACCGAACCCGGGTGGGTAAGTAACCTCACGGGTATGGCGAAGGAAGTGCGTTGCGTCCTTTGAGTCGCAGACCCGCCTCCCAGGACCTAGAGGGGGCCCGGCGGGTTGTTTCGCGCGCCGAACTTCAAGCTCTCGAGAATGCCGAGGAGCTGCGCCAGGAGGCGGAGCACGTCTTGCTGGCGTCGGAGGAGAGAGGAAATGAGGCGGAACGTCTGGCGCGCGAAGCGGTCGCGTCAGAGGTACGGGAGATCCGCAGGCAGGCGGAGATGGCGGCCCAGCGAGCCGCATTCGCCGAGTCGGAGCTGGCCCGTCTTCGAGCCGAGCAGGCCGAGTCGTTGACGGGAGCTGAGCGCTGGGCCGCTGAAGATCAGCCACAGCAGGAGGCAGAAGTTTTCCAGATCGAACAAATGGAACGGATCGAGCAGGATCCGGGGGGGGCACAGGTCGAACAGATGGAGCAGATTGAGCCGGAGGCACAGGCGGAACCGATAGAACAGGTGGAGCGGGTGGAACAGGCGGAACGACCAGAAGAGGCAGATCAAGCGGGCTCTGCCAATGGGACAGAGATCGTTGCGGACCTGACTACGTCAGGGGCCCCGATGTTTTCGTCGCGGCGATATACCGAAAGTCCTTGGGAAGAGCGCACGCCTTCCGAACGACGTCTTACCGTGCTCGAGGACCACCGAGAGGCACCACCGTTCGCGGAGCTACTGGCCAGAATGTCAGAAGACGCCAGTCGTCTGGCGGACGCGGCGGAGGAAGAGGCGGACAGGCTGACCGCCCTGGGAGAAGCCGCGATGCAACAGGGCCGGCGGGACGCCGAGCACCTGGTCGAACGGGCCGAAGCTCACGCCGCTGAGCTGGTCCGGACATCGAGGTCCGAGTTGGAGCGTGATCGGGCCGTCGTGGCGGCGATGCGCAGGCAAGCCGAGCTCGAGATGGAGGCGGCGACCAGGGCTCGCGAAGAAGCCGAGAAGATCCTGGGTGACGCCCGGTCGGAGGCCGAGGAGATGTCGGCCGACGTCAAAGCAGAATGCGGCCGAGTGCTGGAGGCGGTCCGCACCGGCGCCGACGCCCAGCTGGCTGGGCTTCGACGTGAGTTTGACGTGGAGGTGGCCGCCCTCAGAGACGTGTTGGACAGCGCAGTCGCCAGCCTCGATCGCTTCCTAGAGTCGGACCTGCAGACACTCAAGTTCTGAGTGTTGGTCTGGCCAGATGGGCTTCGGTGCGGGCACTAACGTCATCCCATGCGGGATCGCGGCCACGATCACGCGCACGATATCGCAGCAAACGGAGATCGCCGCTATCTGCTAGTCGCCTTGACCCTGATCGTGGCGTTCATGATCGGCGAGGTGGTAGTCGCCGTCTGGGCCGGCTCCCTCGCCCTCCTTGCTGACGCAGGCCACATGCTCACCGACGCGGGCGCCCTCGGCGCCTCGCTCTGGGCTTTATGCCTAGCAGCCCGTCCGGCGGCGGGGGCCATGACCTTCGGCTTCAAGCGAGCCGAGATCCTGTCGGCCGCGGCCAACGGCCTGACCCTGGCCGTCGTGGGAGCGGTCGTGCTCGTAACCGCCATCGATCGACTGATTCATCCGTTGCACGTGCACGGCGCGGCGGTAACGGTGGTGGCGGGCGTCGGTGTCGCCGTCAACTTGGTCGCGACCAGTGTCCTCGCTCGGGCCAATCGAGGCCAGCTCAACATCGCCGGCGCCTTCGCCCACCTACTCACCGACCTCTGGGCCTTCCTCGGAACCCTGGCGGCCGGCATCATCATCCTGACGACGGGGTTCGACCGCGCCGACCCGATCGCGTCGATACTGGTCGTAGCCCTGATGGGGCGCGCGTCCTGGCAGCTCCTGAGAGCGTCGGGCCGGGTCCTGCTGGAAGCCGCCCCCGAGGATTTCGATCTGGACGAGGTCCGCAGCCACATCCTCGAGTTGCCCGAAGTGACATCTGTGCACGACCTGCACGCTTGGGTCGTCACGTCGGACCTGCCGGCCGTATCGGCTCACATTGTCGTTGCCGATGCCTGCTTCGCCAACGGCCGGGCGCCCCAGGTCCTGGATCAGCTCCAGGCGTGCCTGGCCGGACACTTCGACGTGGAGCACTCGACCTTTCAGTTGGAACCCGCCAGCCACCTCGAACACGAGTCCCAGCAACACGATTGACTCCCGACCGGTCGCGCCAGCCGATCGAGCCGGCGGGCACCGCCGTCAACCGGCGATGGTGACCCCAGAGCGGCGCAGGGCTTCCAAGGTTTCGTGGGTTGCGGCCGGGTCCACGTCTGCGGTGAGAGGTGCGAGCACTCGAGTGGCGAAGCCGGCCTTGACTGCATCGATAGCGGTGGCCCGTACGCAGTAGCTGGTGGCGATGCCGGCCACGTCGACCTGGTCGACTTCGCTGTCCCGGAGGACCTGGGCGAGAGAACGGCCGTCGCCGGCCTGACCCTCGAATCCGCTGTAGGCCGCTTCGTGCTCGCCTTTGGAGATGACCACAGCATCCGGAGGCAGGCGAAAGTCGGGGTGCCAGTCGGCGCCCGGCGACTCGGCCACGCAGTGGACGGGCCAGGTGTCGATGAAGTTCGGGTCGGTGCCGGCCTGGGCGAAGTGCGTTCCTGGGTCGTAGTGCCAGTCCCTCGTGGCCACGACCAGGACGTAAGCGCTCCCGGCCGCCTCGATGAGATCGCTGATGCCAGCAGCGGCGGCCTCGCCGCCCGAGACGGCCAGGCTGCCTCCCTCACAGAAGTCCCGCTGAACGTCGACCGCAATGAGGGCCGTCCTGGGTTGGGCCATGGAGCCAAGCTATATCCAGGGCGGTTGGCGTAGCCTCGCGGCGGGAGGTGATCGCGGTGCAAGAGGTGGCTGAAGCCATTCGGAAGGGAGCTGCGGCGGGGCGTTCTGCTCTGGTCGGGCGGGTAATCGACGTCACCGGCTTCTCGACGATGCCCGTCGACGAGCTGATTGCCATCGAGAGCGACGGATCCCAGCACGGGGAGATACTCGGGCGGCCCGGAGCAGAGAGGCTCGGCGTCGCGGCGGCGGAGATGTTCGGATCCGGGGCCAGCGCCCTGCAGGCGGTGGCGGTCGAGATCCACGGGAAAGAAGTCGAAGAGGTCGGGTTGTCCTGCGGCGGCCGGGCCGAAGTGCTGTTGCAGGCGGCGGACGCGATCCCGTCCCACCTCTGGGACCTGCTGGCCAACCGGGCGCCTGCCGCCTTGATCACCCGGATCGACGGGCCGGGGGCCGGGCCATCAGCGGTCGTAGTCGACCGTGACGGCCGCTCGTGGGGTGAGCTCTCCGGCGGGGCCGGCGGGGTAGGACTACGCGACGATGCCGTCGCACTCTTGTTCGGTGGTCGGTCCGCAAGGCGGCGGGTGGAGGACGAGCAGGGCGTGGTTCTCATAGAGGCCTGGGTACCAGCTCCTCGTCTGGTTGTGGTGGGTACCGGGGACATGGTGGGTGCCGTGGCCGCCCAGGGCGCCCTACTCGGCTGGGATACCAAGGCGACCGACACGGCTGGCGAGGTAGAAGGCCTTCTCGACTGGGCCGGAGCGACCGCCGCCCTGATCGTGCTCAGCCACGATCCGCACGTGGACGCGCCAGCCCTGGCCATCGGACTGGCCCGCCGGATTCCCTATGTGGGGGCCATGGGCTCGCGGTCGACCCAATCGCGCCGTTCGGATCGGCTGTCGGCGGACGGAGTGAGCACCGACGACTTGGCCCGCATGCACCGGCCCATCGGGCTCGACCTCGGCGGCCGGAGAGCACCGGAAGTGGCCCTGGCCATAGCCGCAGAGATCCTCGCCTGCCACTGCGGTCGCGAGGCGCGGCCTCTGCGGGATACGACCGGGCCCATTCACGATCGGATTGGCCCCGTACGCCGGTGATGCCGATCGCCTTAAGGCGG
>PMHU01000324.1 GCA_003156795.1 Acidimicrobiaceae bacterium | reverse complement strand
ACTACACCGGCTCGAGCATCGACGACCCCAACGAGATCACCCCTGGCCCCGACGGCGCCCTGTGGTTCACCAACTACCGGGGTAACTCGATCGGGCGCATCACGATCAGCGGGGACGTCTCGAGCTACACCGGCGCACCGACGCTTACCGTGTCACCGAGCTCGGGAAAGCCAGGCGGGTCGGTGACGGCGTCGGGCACCGGGTTCGGCTCTGGTGACAGCGTCAAGGTGACCTACAAGACCGGCCTGTCGGCACCGAATCCGACCAAGGTGGCAATCTGCACCTCGACCATCGGCGATGACGGTTCCTTCAAGTGTACGGGGCAGATACCTTCAGGGAGCAACGCCGGGTCGGAGGGGGCTCACACGGCGAAGGCGAAGGGCGGCAGTACTACGCCCAAGACGAAGGCTTCGACGACCTTCACTTTGACCTAGACGCGGTCCAGCGCGCTCGGTAGGAGCGCCGTATGGAACGATATGTCAGGAAACGGGCATCCCAAGCCGGGGGCTCGATACCCTCGTGCCAGGCCCGCGGGAGTCCGGCTACTCGCGAATTTCGGAGATGGAGGTGGTCATGGATACGTGGCAGGTGATCGACGAGGAGCGTTCCGCGCTGGCTGACGACTTGGCTACCTTTGACGAGAGTAAGTGGGACGCCCAGTCTTTGTGCACCGAGTGGAAGGTACGCCATGTCGTCGGCCACCTGGTCGGCGGGGCGGATGTGAAGATGGGCCCGTTCCTTGGGGGGATGCTCAAGAGCGGCATGAGCTTCAACCGCTGTATGGCCCGTGAAGGCCTGGCCTTGGGGGCGGTGCCTCCCGACGAGCTGCTGGGGCAGTTCAAGAAGACGATCGGGATGCATCGCACGCCGCCGGGGGCGAAGCCCGAGATCATGCTCCTCGACCTTGTGTGTCACAGCGGCGACATCCGTCGACCGACGGGCACGACCCGGAGCGCGCCGGAGGCCACGTTGTTGAAGGTGGCCGACACGGCAAAGCAAGTCGGCTTCCCGCTGCAAGCCAAGAAGCGCATTGCGGGTCTGCGCATGTCAGCAACGGACTTGGACTGGTCGGCGGGAGATGGCCCTTCCGTAGAGGGCCCGTTGGCGTCGCTCATCCTCGTCATGTCAGGACGCAAGGCGGCGCTCGAGGACCTGTCGGGCGAAGGAGCCCAGACCCTCCAGACGCGCATGCAGTAGCTACGTCGCTCGTCGGGAGAATCGGAGCCGAGCGACTCGGGCGCGGGGCGAGATGACCTCGGAGACGCCGCGGCCGGCGCCGGGACTGACGCATTGGTGTTCCTTAGCTGCCCGCGAGCAGACGGCGAGCTTCGGTCTGCGCTGCACTCCACGCGTCCCTGAAGGCAGCTAGCTCGCAACGAGACCACGTCGACTCGGTTCCGCCCACGACGACGCTTCCGGGCGCAGGCATCGGTTCAGCAACATGGACACCCGACAGCATCAACAGATCATCGTGGTTGCTCTCGAACAGGTAGACATCCTCACCGCTCCTGCAAATCCATAGGCACCAACCCTGGTCGGCATCCTCCCAGGCGAAGCCCTCGCGATCGGGTAGAGGCATCCACGGGTCCGAGGACTCTGCGAGGTGCGCTTCGGCGTGGTGAAGCACAGGGAAGCTCGCAACGACGTGGGTCGCGCTTTGAAGCTGGACGTGCCAACCGCCCCAGCTGGATTCTGTGAACACCACGCGCAGTTCCGGAGCCGGTGCCGCCAGGGGGGGATCAGCCAGGACCAGAACGTGCCTATCGGTACCGCGGCCCGAAACCCCTTGGTCGATGACCACGAAAGCCCCATCGGGCGCTCGGCGGCAAGGCGTTATATAGCCAGCCTCCACGGCGATCTATATTGCCTCATCCGCGCTCGCGACGCCGGGTGTGCCCATGATGATGACGAGAACAGAACCAAGCCGCTCCCGCTCCCGCTCCGCCAACCCGACCCAGGTGCGGTCGAGCGAGCTGGCCGAGAGGGTGAACGCGGTGGGGGTTAGGGGTGGTAGTCCAGGGCGTTGTCGGACGTCGTCGACACCATGTCGACTGCACTGTCGATAAGGATCGGCGTTGTCGTGTTCGCGGTGCCCCCGTCACCGAGGGATCCGAGCTTGTTCTCGCCGATCGCATAGAGGTCGCCAGCCGCGTCGAGCACGAAGGAGTCGTCCGCTCCGCACGCCAACCCAGTGATGGTGCTCCCGGCAGTCGCCCCAGACAGCAGTTTCGCCTTGATCGGTGAAGATACGGTCTTTTTGGTCTTTCCGTCACCGAGCTGGCCGTATCGGTCGTCGCCCCATCCCCACAGCGTTCCGTTACTGGTGGCTGCTAGCTGGTGGCCCGTAGAGCCGCTGTTACCCCCAGCGGCAAAGGAAACGATGTCGGTCAGGCCCAGTACCTGCACGGCGACAGGGGAATACGAGCTGGACAGGTTGGCGCCGAGTTCGCCGTTGGAGTTGTTGCCCCAGTCCCACAGGTCTCCGCCTATCAGAGCCGTCGTGAATGAGCTTCCCGAAGTGATAGCGGTGTCCGCCCCGTTGGCCGAGCGGGTCGTCAGGGTCGCTAACGATGTCCAAGACGAAGTGATAGAGAACTTGTGGGATCGAGGCTGGACTCCGGCGTGGCCGCAGTGCCCGGACCACCCGCACTCGCATCCTTTGAACGCTGAGGTGCGATCTGGAGTCGCGGTATGGGTGTGTCCGAGCACGGGCCGCCTTGTGGCCGACATCGGAGCGCTGGGCCTCGCTGGAGGAGCCACAACGACACCGTGAGCGGCGGCTTTCAGCTGTTGCGGTGGTCGAACCAAGGTCGGCGCCTCGTGGAGTCCCTGGCCTGTCACCTCTCCGGTAGGCCCTCGACAATGTGACTTTCGGCCCTGTTTGGTCGCCCGGACCGCGACGATAGGAGGAGATGACGACTTCCCTAGGGCGGCCCGCGTCTTATCGGCGCGACGGACAACGCTATCTCGGTGATGCCTTGGTTGACGCCGGGTCGGTCGGCGCCTTTGATCTTGCTGAGGCGCTCGAGGAGCAGGCCAATACGGGTGAGCGCCTCGGCCAGATTCTCCTATCGCGCGAGAAGATCGGCGCCTACGGTCTGGCTCAGGGGCTAGCCAGCATCTTCGATATGACGGTCGTCGATCTCGGTACCGTGGTCCCGGACCCCGCCGCGGTGATCAGGGTGCCGGAGGGCCTGGCTCGCCGTCTTCACGCCTTGCCTCTGGGGTTCGAAGACGGCGAACTCGTTATCGCTATCGATGACCCGGCTAACTTGACCGCCCTCGATGACCTGCAAAGCGTGGCGGGAACCACCGCCCGCTTCGTGGTCGCTCAGACTGATCAACTCGAGCAGGCGATAGACGCTGCATGGCAGGTGCACTCGCCCGACGGCGGGGGCGCCGCGACAGTATCGGTGACCCCCACTCCGGCCGCCATCGGGGATGACCGTCCTGTCGTTCGGTTCATCGACCAGCTATTGGCGCGAGCTCTCAACGAGCAAGCGTCTGACATTCATCTGGAGGCAACTCTGTCAGGAGGCCGGGTCCGCTTCCGAGTCGACGGCATGCTGCACGACGTCCTCACCGTGGACTCAGCTCTGCTGACCTCGGCGACGGCGAGGCTGAAAGTGATGGCGGACATGAATATCGCGGTGCGTAGGGTTCCCCAGGACGGGAGAATGTCATTGACAGTCTCAGGGGTGCCGATTGACGTTCGGGTCGGAACTCTGCCAACCTCGCTCGGCGAGGCGGTCGTGCTTCGTTTGCTGGACACCAGCCGTGGCCTACTCGACATCGCCGACCTCGGCTTCAATCCCGACACCCTGGCTCGCTTCGAGGCCGCTTACAACAAACCATGGGGAGAGGTGTTGGTCACCGGTCCCACGGGTTCGGGCAAGACCACGACGTTGTACGCCGCCGTCGCAAAGATCAACCGTTCCGATCAGAACATCGTGACGGTTGAGAATCCCGTCGAATATCAGATCGACGGGATAAAACAGATGCAGGTGGCCGAGGCCGCGGGATTGACATTCGACCGAGCCCTTCGAGCGATACTCCGCTGTGATCCTGACGTCATTCTAGTCGGCGAGATTCGTGACGCAGAGACGGCACGGATCCACGCCGAGGCTGCTCTCACCGGCCATTTGGTGCTTTCCACCATGCACACCAATGACGCCGCATCCGCGCCGATCAGGCTTGTGGAGATGGGACTGCAGCCCTATCTGGTCGCCTCGTCGTTGGACTGCGTCGTCGCACAGCGGCTCACGCGCGGACTATGCCTTCACTGTCGCGAGGAGTACGCACCGACCGAGTTCGAACTCATGGCGGCGGACTGGGAGCTCACCGGTTTGCCCGCGCCGGAATCGCTATACCGACACCAGGGTTGCCCCGACTGCAATGGAACCGGCTATCGCGGCCGTTTCGCCGTGCACGAGCTCCTGCGCGTCACTCCCGAAATCCGGGAAGTGATCCTCGCCAACAGGTCGGTCGAGGCGTTACGTGCCGTTGCCGCCAAGGACGGGATGTTGTCCATGCGGGCCGACGGGCTCATGAAGGCGGCCGCCGGGCAGACGTCCTTCGAGGAAATCATTCGCGTCACCACCTAATCAAAGACAGGAGTTCCCGATGGCCGTCGCGGACAAGGCCCATCGGCCCCAGCGGGACAACAGCCGGCTACGGCCCGCACGATCAATTCGAATCCGGGTCAGTGGCCGTACCGTCGGTTCCCGCGTTTCCAGTTGTGCCAGAGCTGCCGTTCGCTCCGGCAGTACCGTTGGCGCCGGAACCGCTTCCGCCGTAGAAACCGCCGCGTCCGCCCGTCCCTGCCGCACCGCCCGTTCCTCCCGGCGTGGCACCGGAACCCGGGGTAACCACGTCGGAGGTGAAGGTGTCGGTCGAGCCAGCGAACCCTCCGTGCACCGTCCAGACCGCGCCTCCGGTTGCGTCGCCGCCGTTGCCCCCGACCGCCCCGTTGGCGCCAGCGCCGCCGCGAGCACCGTTTCCGCCGGCCCCGCCTGACACCCCGCTGACGAGGTTTTCGCCACCGTTGCCGCCCGCGCCACCGGCTCCCCCCGGGCCGCCGGCGCCGGCGCCGCCGCC
>PMHU01000073.1 GCA_003156795.1 Acidimicrobiaceae bacterium | reverse complement strand
CGCCGACTAGGGCTCGGCCGGTTGAGGCGGTGGTGTCGTTGCCGAATGATGTTCTGCGCCCTCGGAATGGGCCTCCTGGCTCCGACTTGAGAACTCGCTAGTCAAGCTTCGCGGTCTGGCGCCAGGTAGACGAACTCGCGAAGCGGGAGGTCGCCGGGGAGGGTCCAGTCCACCTGGCCGACTCTCGTCCACCCGCAGTTCTCATAAAGGATGATGGCAGCTCTGTGGTCCTCGACTACATCGAGGACCGCTCGCCGTCCAAGCCGTGTCGACTCCTGGGTGGCCTTCTCCAGCAGCGCCCGCCCAGTGCCTCGGCGCCGAGCCGTCGGCGCCACTAGCAGCCTGGCGACAACAGCGATCCTGTCCTCGCCAACTCCGGTAGCAGACAGGGCCACATCCATGACCTCCCTAGCGCTGCTGGGGTGAAGGGCGATATGGCCGAGCACCTCGTTCGCGTCTGCGGCCACCCAGGCTCCGAGGGCGTCGTCGTTGACGATGAAGGACCTCAAGTCCCCGGGCAGGTATACGGGATACCCGTCGAGTCGGTGGGTCTCAAGAGCTATTGCCTCAAGTGCGTCCCCGTCCGATGTTGAGCGGTTGCGGATGATCACAAAGGGATTCTGTTCCCTCCGGCACATCGCTGTCGGTATTTCGCCGGGCGGTAGGCGCGAGATCGCCGACTCGGCGCTGCTGGGCTGGACGGCGTGGCCGAGCCAGGCCCGCTCGGGATAGATCGTTATGGACCGTCGACAGTGCTCAGAAGAACGGCCAGTTCTTGGGCTTCCTCAAGATCTGGATTCGCTGCAGCCTCTTGAACGGCTAGATCGGCGGGCGAAAGGCCGGCCCGGTCGATGGACGTCGTGTTAGCTCCTGCCCGTAACAGTACGCGGGCTGAGTCGACGCCCAGGCAGGTGACACATTCGTGGAGAGGGGTCGAGCCATCGAAGCTCTGGGCGTTTGGGTCCGCTCCTCGGGCCAGAAGCAAAGCCACGGCTTTCGGCCCCGCCCTAGCGGCTTCGTGTAGAGGCGTGCGCCCCGTACTCGGCTGTCTGAGCCCCACGCTGGCACCCGCTTCGAGAAGCATTTCAACGATCCGCAGAGCGTCATCGTCAAAGAAGTCTGGGTGCTCCCGAAGTGACTCCAGCAGTGGCGTTCCGTCTGAGATGACCTCATTCACGTCAGCACCGGCGGAGATCAGGTCACGAACACGCCGGACGTCGCCCACGAACGCCGCATCCATCAGTGTCGGGGCGACCCACCCTGAGGCCATACCTGATTCTCCCAGACCGAGTACCCGCTCCTATCGCCGATTCCGGTGTCATCTTCGCGGGAGCCTCGTCCCAGACCGGAACACGAGATAGATCATTCGGCGTTCGACCGTCCAGCGGAGGGGAATAGCGATCGCGACCTCCGCAACTGAACGCCTTCAGAGACCTTACTAGACCGCTGTGATCATCGCTTCAGGCTGTGCGGTCTGATCGGGCTGTGTTGGTGGCGGCCGAATATGGCGCTCGCTGTTGGGGTTTAGCCCGTCACGGGCCCGATCGCATCGGAGATGTCGACTTTGGGCGAGATATTTGGTAACTCCAGAGAATCGACGATCTGGACGACCATGGGCTCGGTTGCTGACGCCGGTATGTGGCCTGGCAGCCCGTAGATGACCGCATAGGGGCCGACGGCGGCGACGACGTCAGTCGACCAGCTGATGGACCCCGGCGTCGTCACGCTCAGGTACGCGCCCACGGCACTATTGAACACATCGACATGGGTCTGCTGGGCGCAGCCCACCAGCCAGAACATCCGAACAAGAGCCGCCGCTTGAGCCGGATCGGCGAACCGATACACCGCCAGGTTGTCGTAATAAATATCGCCAGGCGTCATCAACGTGGCCGTCGTGACCTGCGTTGCTTGGCTACCGAGCGCCTGGAACGGGCTGGGGAGCAGCGCGGCACCTTCTGCCGGCGTGACATTCTGCAGCCGGAAGTCGCTGGCGCCAGGATTTAGCTCCTCGGAGGCATACTTCAAGATCGTCTCAGTGACCGACGAAGAACTCTGGCCTGCCACCATCGATGGCGCACCGGCTGGAGAGTCGAGGGCCACAGGCGCCTTGTTGCAGCTGCCCGCAAGAGCCAGCTTTGGCCCGGAGTTTGGCGCCGAAGACGCCCTTCCCGAGCTTGGCGTTGAGGGCTTCGAGCCGCTCGTCGCGTTCCGATGACCATCTGATACCGCGACCGCGACGACAAAGCAGACAACCAGAACTAGCGCCAAAGCGGCAGGCAACAGAAGGGCCGTCTTCCGGGCGGACGGTCTCGCTGGTACTGGGCCTCGGATCGGGACTGGTAAAGCGCCGAGCAGCGCTCTGACCTCCGCGATCGTCTCGACAGCGAAGACCTGATTCAGTTGGTCTTCGTACTCGCTCCAACTCAGATGTCCGCCTGCAAGAGCGGTCCGGAGAACCTCGGCAGCGTATTGAAGGTCCGCAGCACTGGGTCGGGCCAACTCATTGCCGCCGTTCACCGTAGATACATCGGCATACCGACCCTAGGGCATTAGCCGGCCGGCAAAGGTAGCCAGGAGTGTTGACGCCTCAGCCCGTCAACGTAGGAGCGCCAAGAGCCTGGTGGCATCGGGCGGGCTGGGAGCCAATCGCTTGGCGATGCACGCGAAGTCGGCAACGCACAACCAATCATCAGTGTCTCGCTCTACGGCGACGCTCGACAGATGTCCGATCGCCCCAACCCGTCACCGCGCCAGATCTCTTCTCATCTGCGTGCCCCCGAGTACGTACGAGGCCAGCGCCGTGACCGCGCCAGAGCGGCGACGGATATGGAGCGCGTGGCCGGGCGCGAGAAGTTGGCTGGCAACGGAGCCTGACTAGGAGTCCACGACACCCCGCCACCGCTCGCCGCCGATGCCGGCAAGAACCGTCCGCAGCCGTCGGTGGTCGGGGGCATCCGTTGGTCCGAGGAGCCGGATTGTCCGTAGGTATTAGGCCATGGCCCAGTGCCGCAAGCGCTCTACCTGAGACGAGCCTTCGCCCCGACCGGCACGTCGAGATCCGACAAGGGGGTGCCGCCGTGGCGCAAGAGGTAGTCGTGCGTCTCGTCGTCGGGCATAGGCATCGAGAAGAGGTAACCCTGAATGTGAGTGCACCCGAGCTCAGCGAGGACGTCGCGCTGTTCGAGGCTCTCCACACCTTCGGCGGTGGTGACGAGGTGGAGCGTGTTTGCGAGCTGCATGATGGCGTTGACAAACCCTCGACCCTGATCGTCGAACACGAGGTTGTCGATAAAGCGCTTGTCGATCTTGAGGATGTCGATCGGAAGTTCGGCCAGCGCCGAGAACGACGAATAGCCGGTACCAAAATCGTCGATCGCGATTCGAACTCGGGTTCGACGCAATTCGCTGAGGGTCGCGATCACGTTCTTCGACTCAGACGCCAGGATTGATTCGGTGACTTCGACGATGAGAGACGACGGGTCGAGATCTGCAAGCGCAAGTGCTTCGGCAACGTCCCCGATAAAGCTGTGATTCGCGAGTTGCAGGCGTGACACGTTTACGGAGACCGTCGGGCGTAGTCCAGGGAACGTCGCGTGCCACCGTCGAGCCTGCTGGCATGCTTCGATAAGCACGGCCCGGCCAAGCTCGATAATGAGTCCTGATTCCTCGGCGAGTGGAATGAATGTATTCGGCGAAACGAAGCCTCTCGTCGAGTGTTTCCACCGAGCGAGCGCCTCAAAGGAGGTGACGTGGCCGGTGACCGTGTCGACGATCGGCTGGTAGTACACGGTCAGCGCCTTCTCTCTGATCGCGGTCCGTAGCTCCTGTTCCAGGCTCATGCGTTCCACGGCAGCCGTGTGCATAGCGGCTTCGAAGATGCGATAACAGCCCTTCCCCTCTCGCTTTGCTCGGTACATTGCCGCATCGGCATCAGCGAGAAGTCGGTCGGCCTCAGTATGAGTTTGGTTGGTAAGCGCGATCCCGACGCTCGCGCCGATCGCGACTTCACGCCCAGGTAGCGGTAGGGGGCTGACTAGGGCATCAAGGACCCGTTGCGCGACCCGGCCCGCCTGGTCTGGTTCATCGAGCTCATCGAACAAGAGGGCAAACTCATCACCGCCGAGGCGCGCAATCGTGTCGAAGCCTCGGAGGCGAGCCTCGAAGCGGTCTGCGACCGCGATTAACAATGCGTCGCCAGCGAGGTGCCCGAGGCTGTCGTTTACGTTCTTGAACCCGTCGAGATCGACGATCATGACGACGACATATCCGGTGCCACGCGCGTGTCGGCTCAGCGCATGCTCGAGCCGGTCGTTGAAGAGCGCTCGGTTCGGCAGGCCCGTGAGGGGGTCGTGCATGGCCTGATGGCGGATGGCGTCTTCGGCACCGAAGCGCACCGTCGCCGACAGAACGATACCGGCGACGCTCTCTACGAACTGTTCGTCGTCAAAGGTTGGAGGAGTGTCCTTGAAGACCTCGATATATGCCAGTGGCTGTTCGGGGTCACCCACCGGAACGCGGAGGCTGGGCAGATCACCCAGGACGGTCAAAGCCGCGCTGTCATCTGGTGTCTCGCTCTCTACACCCGCTGGTTGTTTGGGATTGCTGGTCTCGCGATTGCTCAGGATGCGGCAGTCACGTGCGTGTGCGATGCGGATGATCACGTCGGCTGCGGACTCGACGGATGCTTCGAGCGTCGTTGCCCGCAATACCTCTCGGCCCAGATCGGAAATCGCCGTTTGGCGCTCCAAGCGAGCCCTACGTTCGGTGACGTCGCGAGCGTTGATGACCATGCCGGCAACGGCGGGGTCGTCCAGTAGGTTCGTTGCCAGTCCTTCCAGCCATCGCCAAGTTCCGTCGTGGTGACGGACCCGAATCGAGAACTCGACCGATCCCCCGGGAACCCCTTGGACTCGACCGAGGGTGACACGGAGATTCTCGATATCGTCTGCGTGCACCAGCATCCCCGTCTCAGAACCCAAGAGGGCGCCAGGCTCATACCCCAGTACCTTCGTGCACGACGGACCCGCGTACGTGACCGTGCGGCTCAGGTCGACGGCGAACACCAGATCAGAGGAGCTTTGCACCAGCGCTCTGAACCGCCTCTCGCGGCTCTCGGTCAACGCGGCTGCCTCTTCCCTGTCGATTAGGGCTGCACGCAAGGAGCGATACGAGAACGCGATACCGATTCCCATCAAGATCGCGAGCCCATGGACTTCGGGCACTGGCAGCAAAGACGGGACCCAACCGAGCGCGATCAGTCCCTCGCCAGCGGCTAGACACGACATGGTCCAGCCCAGCACCACGCGCTGGGACGACGAGCCCGTCACCGCCAACGTGTCTTGGCCAACGAGGACCAAACCGATCCCCAGCGCCGGTCCCCAACCGGTCGCATAGATGACGGCGGTCACGAGGATCGTCTGCGATGCGACTAGGACGTGCAGTCGAACACGACTGCGGGATCGGTCCCACCAAAAGCCCGTTGCGGTGGTGACCAGCTGTCCACCGACAAGTATCAGCGGAATCAACCAGATCGGCGTCCGAATGACGAGATGCAGCCCCCGCAACCCCAGGATGGCTACGGCCGCCAGCGGCCCCATGAACAACATGGCCGCGAAATGTGTCCCCCTTGAATCGCGCGACAAGAGCCGACGAAGTCGAACATTCGTCATGAGAGGGGATCGACCAGGTCAGAGGCATTCTTGAGGCCGTGCCTGTAGGTGTGCTTCGTATCATTCGTAGCCTCCCAGTCTCCGGGGTCCTCGTATACCGACTCGACCGGCTGGCCCGTGACCTGGTCATCCAAGAGCAGCTCCTCGCCGAGATACGCCGCTTGGGCGGCCACTTGGTCACCACCTGGGCAGTAGAGGCCACCCACCTGACGACCCGGCTGACCCGTCCCGGCGTCTCACCCGGCAAATACTCGGGGCCATCAACGAGTACGAACGGCCCATCATTTCCCTCCGGCTGCGCTCCGGCCGCGGCTGACCGGGGAGGGCTTCCTAGCCGTTCGCCCTCACATGCGAGCAGTCGGCGATGGAGTACGTCGGCGTCGCCGGTATCTTGCCCTGTCCGTCGGGCTTACCCACGAAGACTGCGCTCGGATGGGCCGACGTAGACTTGGTCACCCCAATCTGAAAGTAACCAGCGTCGTACGGATATTCCTTGAGCCAGGGACCCTCGGGTGACCCACCGTCATAGGTCACCGTTCCCATCAAGTCGAGTATCTGAGCGTTGGGGTAATTGACGCCTGGCGGGGCGATCCCCGGCGTGGCGGTGTAGCCGGGACCCAAGGGGCTACCGGGACGTGCGTCTAACTGGGCGTAGTAGGCCTCGGAATCTGTCTCGGTGGTCTTGAAGGCGGCTTCGCAGGCCAACGCAACGGACCCGGTGTTTGGTCTCTGAGCCCCGAAGGCAGATGTGGCCGGGACGCCTATGGCCGTGACGCAAATCGCCGCCATGATGCTCCCAGCTACGGCCCTGCGTCCGCGCCACTGTTCGATTCTCGTGCCCACGATGCCCATGTTCGACGCCCCTTCCCTACCCCCCACCAGCATTTCAGACCGACCTGCGTCGTTCAAGGGGTCAAGTCACGCCTCGGCGGTGAGCATCCGCGGGGTGGAACCCACATGCCCAGTGCCTGTATCCATCAGCACGGGCCTGTTGTAGTGTCGCCTCGGACTGCCATTGTCAGTTTGGTGGTCCAGGACCAGAGGGAGGCCATTAAGCATGAAACGATTTCTGGCTCTGGGCGCGGTGCTCACCACCGCGGCGTTCTCGCTCTTCGGAGTCGCTCCTGCGGCCGGCGGTGCCCCGTTGCCTGGAGGTCTCCCGATCATTCGAGATCAAGGTGCGACCGCGGGTCGGGCGGCTGGCCTGCCGACGACCTCGATCAACTGGTCCGGGTACGCGGTCACAGCTCAGGCCCCGTTCACCGATGTCTCAGCCACGTGGGTGCAGCCGGCCATCACCTGCAGCGGGAACGAGAAGTACGTCATCACCTCGAACTGGGTGGGCCTCGACGGGTTCACGGACCAGACCGTCGAGCAGGACGGGACAGACGCCAAATGCTTCGCCGCAAGCGACACACCGAAATACCAGGCTTGGTATGAGATGTACCCGGCTGGGTCTGTAAACGTGTTCGGCGTGCAGCCGGGCGACACGATCAGCGCTTCGGTGACCTACCAGTCGGGGAAGTTTACGTTGATGATCGCGGATCTCACGTCCCACCAGACCAACACCAAGGTGGCGGCCTGCTCAAGCTGTGAGCGCAACTCGGCCGAGTGGATCATCGAGCGCGCCGCGTTTTGCGGCAACCCGGCCTGCACCACCGCGCTCATCGGAGCCCTGCCGGACTTCGGGAAGACCACGATGGGCGACGACGTCGCGAGCGCGGGCGGAGTAACGGCCGGGATCAGCGGATTCGCTAACAACTACCCGATCGAGGGGGTCTACAACCTCAACGACACGGAGAAGATCGGACCCAAGGGCTTCATATCGGTCGATACGGTCAGCAACGTGAACTCGACCAACAGCTTCACCGCCACTTGGGACCGCTCGGGGAAGCCCACACCTATCAAGCTTTGATCGAGGACCGACTCCGAGCCGGCCGACCGCAGCGCGACCTGGACGGTCTCGCGGCCGACGAGGCGGCGCGCCGGTGATAATCACGTCGGTCCCGGCCAGTCCGGAACTCGCTCCGTCGGACTTCAGGCGGCCAGGACCGACGTGATGTTGCGATGGTGGGGCCCCCTGTCAAGGGGCGGTTGCCAGGGGGCTCCCACCGGCCGCGCGCTCGGTTACGAGCGCCTCGGTTGGCACGATCCTAGATGGCCCCTAACAGATCGACGGGGGATGGTGGCTTGGTGAGGTCAGGTGGTCCGCCCCTAGAACCACCTGACCTCGGTGGCTACCTTTGCCCTCCAACGCCAACCCCAAGACAACAGCCGCTCACCGAAGTATCAATTGAGTCGGCTGAGCGTGGGCAGCCTTCGGGGATTGCGTGTGCTTTCTCGGATTTCGTCGTCGCGCCCGAGGAATCGCGTGCGAATGAGGGGCCGCCCGCCGCAGCTCCGTCGTTTAGCGGGCCCGCGGCTCCCACGAGTCGGGATCGGCAACCATGCGCGCCACTGGCGAAGGCAACCGGCCCTTCACGACGTCTTCCAGCGAGACGCGCTCCAGGACGAGCCGCAAGCTCGCCCTGGTCGCCACCCAGACGTCCTGCAGGTGCTCGGCCGCCCCTTCGTAGGTGGCCATCTCGGGCCGCAAGCCACGGACCTCGGCTAGCGGACCGTCCAAGGCCCGCATGACATCGGCGACGTATATCTGGTCGGGCGGCCGGGAGAGACGGTACCCGCCTTCCATCCCCCTCTGACTCGTGACCAATCCGGCTCGGCGCAAGTCGTTGAGGATGGCGGCCAGAAACTTGACAGGGAGCCCCTGGGCTTGGGCCAGGGCTTCACCCGTCGTGGGTTCGGCCGCCCGCGCCAATTCGAGCAGCGCCCGCATGCCGTAGTCAACTTTCGCCGGGATGTGCACCGGAGCATTGTGCCACTCCGGAATTCTGGGCGGAGCGACGGCCCTAGGCCAGAGCCTCGTCGGCCTGCCACTCCCATCGGTCGGCGTCGGACCAGAGCCGGTCGAGCTGGTAGAAATCGCGCCCTTCGGTGAGGAGCAGGTGCACCACAAAATCGCCGTAGTCCATCAGGACCCATCTGGCGTCATCCAGCCCCTCGATGCTCAAGGGCGCCGGGCCTCCGGCCAGCTTGACCGCCTCCTCCACCTCCTCGGCCATGGTTCGCACCAAACGGGGGTTCGAGCCGGTGGTGATCACGAAGGCGTCGGTTATCGACAGAGCCTTTCCGACCGACAGGACCACGGTGTCCTCGCCGCCTTTGGCCCAACAGGCCCGGGCGGCGACACCGCACAAGTCCCGGACCCGGTCGATGGTGATCGGTCCGGGGGCCTTTCGAGTCACCGACGCGGGCCTGAGGAAGCTGTCATCCGGGACCTCCAGAGAGGGTGTAGGCCGGGCGCGGGATGCTCGCCCCACTTGTCGACGGCCCGCTGTTTAGCCACTGCATGGCCAGCACCGTGACCGTGGCAGTCAGTGCGACCAGCAGGATCAAGACGACCAGCAACTCCTCCCGCAGCACTCGCCGGCGGTGGTGCAGACGCCGCAGCCGCTCGCCTGGGCCGCTCCCCATATCAGAGGGGGCGTCGGTCTTTGGAGCCGAACGGATCATCGTCATCCGCTTCCAGCGTACATACCCCGCGCCCCGATGCAGCGCACACCGGCGTCCGGGATCAGGTAATCGAGCGGTCGGCCTTCGGCGGCCCGGGCCCTCAGGTCGGTGCTGGATATCTCCAAGTTGGGAACCGTCACCTCTGCGACCCGCCAGCCGTCCACCTCCAGAGCACCGGGACGGCCCGAACCTGGCCGGTTGACCACGACCAGCGTCGCCAGGGCCTGGATCTCCTCATACCTCTCCCAACTCGTCAACTCGGCCGCCACGTCCCACCCCACGATCAGGAACAGCTCGTCCTCGGGCTCGGCCTCCCGCATCGAAGCGAGCGTGTCCGCGGTATAGGACTCCCCTCCCCGGTCGATTTCCAGCCGGCCGGCCGCCAAGCCGGGCACCCCGCCTACCGCCGCCTCCACCAGGGCCAGACGGTCGTCGGCCGTGCTGACGCCCCTCGTTTCTGCCTTCTGCCAGGGGATGTTGGCGACCATCAAAATGACCCGGTCCAGCCTCAAAGCGTCGCGAGCGTTGACCGCCGCCACCAGATGGCCGACGTGAATTGGATCGAAGGTGCCTCCGAATATCCCGATCCGCTGGCCCATGGTGGACTCGACGATAGGAGATCCAGCCACACCCGAAGTTCGGGATCCAGCGATTCGCTTTGCTCTCGAGTGCGCTTTCCGCCACCCTGGATGGGTATGCATGGGTCGTGGACACCGAACGCGTGGCGGGACTGGCCCGCCACGCAGCAGCCGGAATGGCCGGATCCGCATACACTCGAGCAGGTCCTCAAGACCCTCTCCAGCCTGCCCCCGTTGGTCTTCGCGGGCGAGGCCCGCAGCCTCAAGGCTTCCCTGGCGGCGGTCGCGGCGGGCGAGTCCTTCCTGTTGCAGGCAGGCGATTGCGCCGAGTCTTTTCACGACTTCACGGCCGACAGCATCCGGGACAAGCTNNCGCATCGCCGGGCAATTCGCCAAACCCCGGAGCTCACCGACGGAGCTGGTCGACGGACGAGTTCTGCCCAGCTTCCGAGGTCACGTGGTGCACGATGACGCTCCCACCCTCGAAGCTCGGACGCCCGACCCGGCCCGGATGCTCACCGCCTACCACCAGTCGGCTTCCACCCTCAACCTGGTGAGAGCCTTCACCAAGGGGGGCTTCGCCGACCTGTCCCAGGTCCACACATGGAACCAGCAGTTCGTGGCCGACAGCCCTGGAGGCCGCCACTACGACGCTTTGGCCGCCGAGATCGACCGGGCCCTGCGCTTCATGCAGGCGTGCGGCATCAACTTGGGCGGCACCTCCCTCCACCAAGTCGACTTCTGGACCAGCCACGAGGCCCTCATCCTCGGCTTCGAGGAAGCCATGACCCGCAAGGACTCGCTCACCGGGGACTGGTACGACACTTCGGCCCACCTCCTCTGGGTGGGCGAGCGCACCCGGCAAAGCGGTGGCGCCCATATCAAGTTCCTCTCTGGTCTGTCGAACCCACTCGGGGCCAAGCTGGGCCCAGAAGCAACCCCCGAGGAGGCCGTCGCCCTGTGCGCCGTCCTCGACCCCGAGCGCGAACCCGGACGGCTGACCCTCATCACGCGACTCGGCGCCGGACACGTCGAGGCGACCCTTCCCGGGCTGCTCAAGGCGGTTCGCCGGGCGGGACACCCGGTGGTGTGGGCGTGCGACCCCATGCACGGCAACACGTTCGTGGGTGCGGGCGGGCGCAAGACCCGCCATTTCGACCACGTCCTGACCGAGATCAGGGAGTTCTTCAAGGTCTGTCGGGACGAAGGGGTATGGCCCGGCGGGGTCCACGTGGAGCTGACCGGGGACAACGTCACCGAATGCCTCGGAGGCACCGATGAGGTCCTCGAGAATCAGCTGGAACTGCGCTACACGACGACGTGCGATCCCCGGCTCAACGGGGGCCAGTCCCTCGACTTGGCGTTCCAGGTCGCCGATCTGCTGCGACGCTAGGACACCCCGCCTGCCGTCGCGGTCTGCCCCGGCGCGCGGCGACGCCCACCCGCCCCGACGCCGCCGACTCAGCCTTGCAAGTCGGACCCGAACGTGGTCCGGTTGAGGGAGTTGCAGTAGCTGCGCGCCGGAACCGGCTGGATCGTGTTGGGGTCGATCCCGGCTTCTTGGGTCGCCTTCCTGGCGTCGGCCACAGCGGCGTCCCAGTCCGGGTAGACCTTGCTCCACAGGTTGCTGAGGGCGTTGGCGATCACGATGACATCCGGCTTGCTCAAGGCATCTACGACCGTGTTCCAGACCCCCTTGACTTCGCCTTGGCCCTTGGCCTGCTCGGCTTGAACGATGCCGAAGGCACGCGTCTGTTCACCCAGGAAGGCGAACAGCGACTTCTGGTAGCCGACCAGGCGGGCCTGGGCCGCGGCCTCGTCGATCTCCTTCTTGTCGGCCTCTTGATCCTCCGGCGTCACCGCCGAGGCGGCCGGTAGGGCCGGCGAGCCGCCGCGGGAGTGCGCCGGAGCCAGGCGGTGACCGATGATCGCCGCTTCCTTGGCGATGTCGCCCCGGCGGCTGGCGGCGCGGGCCAGCATCTCCCCGAACGCGGTTCCGTCCGTAAACTTGTCCTTCTTCGACTGCATGGCCGCGACCAGATCGTCGAGCTTCTTGGTGAGGTCGTTGGCCGAGTCGAGCGCAGCCTTGTCCTTGCCGGCCTGCTCCAACTCGTGCACGGGCCCGAGCGGGTCGTCGTCCACCAGGGATGCGAAGCTCGCCTGCTCCGCTGACAAGTCACCCGGCCAGTCGAAGAGGGCGCCGCCGCGGCCGCTGCCAGGCGGGCGCACGATGTGCTGTACCGCTTTGGCGGCGCCGTCGTCGTGGGCGGCGTAGGCGGCCAACAGTCGGGTTATCTCCTGCCGATCGTCCCCCGCAGCCTCGATGCCATGGCGCAAAGCCATCCACTCCTCGAAAACGCGCGGGCTCACCACTGCCTTCTGCCAGGCGTGCGGGTCTTGGGCCACGGCCGCAATCGTCTTGTAGTCGTCATCGGAAAGCTTCATCCCCGCCACTTCCGTGCGCTGCTGCATTACCTGGGTCCCGCCCGTCACCAACCCGACGGCCGTGGACAACGGCGCCTTCTCGAGGTTCTCCTTGAGCTTGTCGATCGAAGCCCCGACGTCGGCTTCCGAGGTGGCGGTACTGGCGTCTCCGGCCGCCTTGTTGTCGGGACCCACCGTCCCCGACACCGTGTCCATGGTGCTGTAGCTGATCTTCGGACCTCCCAGCACCGAGACGGACGCCCCTCCGCCGGACCCTCCGCTGTAGGTGTGGGTCTGCTTTCCGGACTTGTCCGTCGTGGTCGATTCGCTTTGCTCGTGGGTCTCGCTGATCTCGAGGCTCGCCGGTCCGGCCCCGGCCTTCGTTGTCCCGGTGCTGGACGTACCGGTGGACTCAGTCCTGGAGCCCACCAGGCTCGGGTCAGCGCCTGCCAGCAGCTTCAACTCTCCGACCGAGTCGGCGGCGCCAATTCGGTTGAAGCGCTCGGTGTACTGGGGGTCGCTCGGGTCCAGGGTAAACGTCACCGACTGGCCCTCGCTATCGGTCGCCTCAACTCCATACCCGCCGCTGGCCACGCCGTAGGACGCGCTGCCACCGAGGTTCGACGTAGTGGCGCCGACGACAGCGACGGTCACGACCACTTGGGTGGCCGTGCGCGACACGGTGTGCTTGAGGGTCCCGCTCTTGCTGTATCCGACTTCGAAGCCGACCCCGCCCGGGCCTTTGTTGCCTGTCGCGGTGAGCTTGCCCCCCAGTGTCCCGGTGGCCCCCACTTCGGCGCTGTCGCCCGCCGCCATGCCCTTGGCGGCATCCGCGTCGGACACCGACGCCTCCAGGACGTTGAGCAGTTGTTGGGCGTCGGCGATGCTTCCGGCCGCGGCCAGCTCGAGGACGCGCAGCTCCTTTTGGGCGCCGCCCGTTCCCTTGGCCGCCAAGTCACCGAGGTAGCGCTGCGTCTCCTCGGCTGAGAACGTGTGGGTGAACGTTCCGGTGACCGAGGCCGTAGCCGTACCGGTGAGGCCCACACCGCTTTTGTCCTTGGCGTCCGTCTCCTTCTCCAGGCCTCCGCTGGCTCCGACTCGCGCCCCGAGATTGATGGTCAGGGTGATCCGGTACTGCGGCGGTTCCTTGCCGTCGACCTGGGCGACGTCGACCACGAACTTCCCGTCCATCCCGACGCTCTGGCCCGTCTTCACGCCCTTGGCATGGGTCTGGCTCAAATCGGCGCCGGTAGCGCCGAACGCGCCGACGCCGCCCGGGCCGGCGATGGCGCCCCCGGTGCGGGTGGTGGTCATCTCGTTTCCTTTGATCAGGTTTCCGTCGGCGTCGACGGTCCCGAAGCGCTTGGTCTCCGAGCTGGTCTGGCCGATCTGCCCCCCTCCGCGCGTGTAAGAGGTCACGTTCTTGTTGGACGCGATGGTGGTGTCGGCTCCCTCGGAAGTCTCGGTCGACTTCGTGTATCCCCCGGTCCCCCACGACCGGCTCGTCGACGAAGCCGACGTGGACTTGGTATCCGCCGCCGAGTCGGTATCCTCGAGCTTCGACGACTCGGTCCTGGTGTAGGTGAGATCTCCGGCCGCGGCCACCAGCTTCCTGACGTCGGAGCCCGTCGTGCTCGTGGTCTGTGAGCCGGAAACGGCCGACAACTTGGTGTCCGTGGCCGACGAGTACCCGAGCGATCCGGGCGTGACCAGATCCAGCTGCTTCGTCGTGGTCCGTTTGGCTTCGACGGAGGTGCCTTCGATCACTTCGCTGCGAACCGACTCTGCGCTGGACGAGAAGCCTTTGTCTGCTGCCCGCCAGCCCGACCGTTTGGTCTCAGTGGTCGGGTCGAGGCTCACGTTGGCTTGGCGCCGGGCGAGCAGCTCGTTGAAGGCGGCGTCGGTTCCCCCGGGCTCGTTGAGCAGACGCAAGTCGCCGACGGCCTTGTCGATGCGCTTCTCCAAATCAGCTTCGGCCTTGGCCAGCTCGGCGTCCTTCTGCTTCTCCTCCTCGTCGAGACCGCCGGCGTCCTCTTTCAACTTGAGCTCGGCCCGCTTGGAGCCGACCGTCTCGTAGTCGGACCTGGCGTCGGCCAGGTCCTTTTCCACGGCCGGCTGCAACGTCACGGCCAGAGCCCGGCTGTCAAGGGTCGGGGCGGCGCCCTCCTTCTGCACCGAAACCGCCTGACCGGCGCGCACGAGCTGCGCCACCGCGTGGTTTCCGGCGCTGGCCTGGAGGCCCAGCAGCCCGGTCGGGTCTGAAGTCGGGGCCGGGCTCGGCCCGGCCGGCCCCTCCGACCTCTCTGGGCGCGCCTTTGTAACCACTCGGGGTGGCGGTCGGGCTTCCCGGGGGTTGAATTCCGCTCCCACCGAAACCTCCGTTGCCGTGATCGGATCCACCTGGTCGGGGCCTCGGGCGAACAGCCTCGACGGCCTTGGGACCATTTATACCCCTNNTCGGCGCCACGACGGCCGTAGGGGCCGAAGGCGGTACCCGTTGGGGCAAACCGGTTGCCTGAAAGATCGTGATACCCATCGACAACGCACATGGGTGGGGTTGAGGCCGGACGGTCCCACTACGGATACCCAATTTTAAAACCCTTGAAAGTTGATAATCACAGTCACCTTTGATTGACTGGACCCGTGCAAACGAGCGCCCGTCCGACGACGATCGATCCCGAGGCCGCCGCGGACATCGAAAAGTTCGAGCGGTTGCTCGCCGACCACCTGGCCGACCGGGTCGACGAGGACGCCTTCCGCGTTTTCCGGCTCAACAACGGGATCTACGGGCAGCGCCAAGGCGGCCACAACCAGATGGTGCGGATCAAGTTTCCCTACGGCAGCGTCAACGCCGAGCAGCTGGACATGCTCGCCAGCATCAGCGACCGCTACAGCCGGGGCTGGGGGCACCTCACCACCCGCCAGAACGTTCAGTTCCATTTCGTCCAGCTCGAGCGGGTGCCGGACCTTCTGCGCGACCTCGCCAGCGTGGGCTTGACCACCCGAGAAGCTTGTGGCGACACCGTGCGCAACGTGATGGGCTGCCACCTCGCCGGCGCCTGCCCGTTCGAAGTCCTCGACATCAGCCCGTGGGCCGAAGCCACGTTCCGCCACTTCCTCCATCACCCCTACGCCCAGCGCCTACCGCGCAAGTTCAAGATCAACTTCTCAGGCTGCGTGACCGACTGCGGCCAGGCCATGTTCAACGACGTGGGCGTGGTAGCCGTGTCCCGACCCCTCCCGGACGGCTCGCTCGAGCCCGGCTTTCGGGTGTTCATCGCGGGAGGCCTCGGTGCCAACCCGCACCCCGCTCAGGCCTTGGAGGAGTTCACCGGTCGCGAGGACCTGCTGCCGACCATCGAAGCCGTCCTTCGGACTTTCGACCATTTCGGCAATCGGTACAACAAGCTGCGGGCCCGTCTCAAGTGGGTGGTGGACGAGCTCGGCATCGACGAGCTGCGCCGCCGGATCCTGCGTGAACGCCAGCTCCTTTTGGCGTCGTCCAGTTGGCCAGGAGGCATCCCGGCCATAGTCCAGGAGCTGGGTGACGCCCCGGCCGGCCTGGCCACCGGGTCCGAGCCGACCCCCGTCGGCACCCCCGTCACCTTCCGAGTCAACACCAAGCAGGACCCTTACACGCGCTGGGAATCGACCAACGTCGTCGTCGGAGTGGCCAAAGGGACGGTGTCAGCGATCGCCTACGCCCGGCTCGGTGACATCACTTCCGAGCAGTTCCGATCGCTCGCAGCCATCGTGCGGGAGTTCGGAGTCGACGTGCGGGTGACCAATCGCCAGAACCTGGCGTTGCGAGGTCTATCCGCCGAGCAGCTGCCGGACCTGTACCAGCGCCTCGACAAAATCGGAATGGCCGAGCCCGGAGCCGAGCTGGCCCGAGACGTAGTCGCCTGCCCAGGGGCGGACACTTGCAACCTGGCCGTGACCCAGAGCCGCGGCCTGGCCGAAGACATCGGTCGAGCCCTCGAAGAGGCCGGGCTCGCTGACGTCGGCGGGATCCGCATCAACATTTCCGGTTGCACCAACAGCTGTGGGCAGCATCACGTGGCCGACATCGGATTCCACGGCGCGGAGCGGCGAGCCCACGGCCGGCCGGCTCCCGGCTACCAGCTGCTGCTCGGAGGCCACGTGGGCAACACTGAGATCGAGTTCGCTCACCGGGCGCTCAGGCTCCCAGCCAAGGCTGCCGCCGAGGCGACCGTCCGCCTCGTCGGGCGCTACTCCGACGAGCGCACTGCCGGAGAGCCGTTCGCGGCCTGGGTGGAGCGGGTGGGCGGTACCAAGCTGCTGGCCGCCGAGCTCAAGGACCTCGACGAGTGGCCCACCCCAGAGGAGCGTCCCGACTACTTCACCGACTTCGACGAGACCGGCCCGTACGTGGCCGAGGTCGGCGAGGGCGAGTGCGCGGCCGGCTGATAAATCTCTGATGACCACCCTCCTGGAAGCAGGCAGCCACCTCCACGCCCCAGAGCTCACCCGAGACGATCTGGCCGAGCTCAACCGCGGCTTCGAAAGCGCCCCCGCCCAAGCCGTCATCGAGTGGGCGGTCGAACAGTTTCACCCCTTCATGTGCCTGGCCGCCTCCATGACCGACGCTGTCGTCATAGACCTGGCGGTCAAGGTGGAGCCGTCCATAGAGGTGGTGTTCATCGACACCCGCTACCACTTCCCCGAGACCTTGGAAACGGTCGAGCGGGTCCGCCGGCACTACGGCCTCAACCTCCGGGTCCTCACGGTCGGCCCGCAACCCGTCGACTTGTGGAAGGTCGACCCGGTCAACTGCTGCGCGGCCGCCAAAGTGGCCCAGCTCGACCGTGCTCTGGTGGGGAAAATGTCCTGGATGAGCGGATTGCGCCGGGCCGAGGCCACCACTCGCGCCGATGCGCCAATCGTCGCCCGCGACCTTCGGGGACTAATCAAGGTCAACCCCATCGCCACCTGGACCGATCAAGACGTCAGTGGCTATATCGCCGACCATGACGTACCGGTCAATCCGCTCCTTGACCAGGGTTACCCTTCCATCGGCTGCCGTCCTTGCACCCAGCCGGTCGGTGAAGGCGGCGACCCCCGCTCGGGCCGGTGGGCCGGCCACGACAAGATGGAGTGCGGGCTGCACCTCTGAGGGCCCCACACCGAGCCGCCACTCGAGGACGATGGGCGCACGTTTCACCGCCGACCCGTGGCTTTCGCCGAGTTCTCCGACCTTAGGCCCTGATAGGGTTTTGTCCCGCAGTCGTTCGGCGCAGGCATTCTGCCGTGCCCCTCGAATCCCAAGCCGTTGACGTTGAGGTTGCCCGTGCCATCCGCCCGCCGATCGGCGGCCCTCATATGTGTGGTCGCGCTCTCGGGCGCGACCACAGGCCCGATCGACGCGTGGGCGTCGGGGACGCCGGTGATTCTTACCTCTCCTAGCACCACGACGACCTCGACGTCGGCTCCCCCGACGACTTCGACCACCAGGCCCGCCGAGCCCACAACCACCACCACGACGAGGGGAACGCCCTCGGGTACCGGCGTGCCGAAGGTGCCCGTCGCAGGTCCGCCTACCACCACCATCCCGGTCAAGAATGGCGCCGCCCCGCCTGCGCCGCCCAACCCGGGTCCGATCCTCACCGCCGTCCAGAGCGACCTGTCGCAGCTCCAAGCGATTGGCGACTACAAGGCCGCACAAGCCTGGGTGGCCTCCCGTCAGAAAGGCGTGGCCCTCGCCGGCGCCGAGCTACAAGGTGCGCAGGCCGTACTCGCCGAGGCCCTCGACGTCCAGGCGATCGCCGAGGCCCGGTACCAGGGCGCTTCGGCCCAGCTTCGCGAGCTCGCCATAGCCGCCTACATCGGGTTGGGGTACGCCGCACCGGCGGCCGGGTCGCCGCAATCCGTCAGCGGCGGCACCCTGGCGACGGTCAGCACCCCGGGCGGGCTAACCGGTCTCGAGGCCACCGACGCCCAGGAAATGATCCGGCTGATCGGCCAGCGGGCCCAGGCGGACCTGCACGACGCCAACCAGCAGCTGAAGCAGGCGGAGAAGCAGACGGGGCGCGCCCGCCGCGGCGTCATAGGAGCCGAGGGGATCGTGTCTCATGCCGAGGCGGAACTCCTTTCGAGCCGGCAGGACCTCAAGCTGGTCATCGAAGCCGCCACCACGCCCGGCCTGGCGTCAACGATCGACCTGCTGAGCTTGCCCGGCGCCGCCCCGCACACGACCACGACCTCCCCTCCGACCACGACGACCGACGTGCCGGCCACCCAGCTGCGCGGGGCCGTGGACGCGGCCGTGAGCGCTTCGGCTCCGTCGTCGCCAGCCATACTGGGCCCGTCGGTCCTGACCGGCGCCGAGCTGGCCGCTTGGTACTCCTCCACCGGCCACCAGGCCAATACCACTGTGCCCATCGGCCCGCTGGCGGCCGACTACCAGGCGGCCGGAAAGGCGACCGGGGTCCGCTATGACCTGGCGTTCGCCCAGTCCATCGTGGAGACGGGCTACTTCTCGTTCCCCTCGTACGGTCAGCTCACCTCCAAGGACAACAACTTCGCCGGCATCGGGGCATGCGACTCGTGCGCGACCGGATGGAGCTTCCCGAACGCCCAGACCGGCGTCAGCGCCCAACTCGAGCTGCTCGAAGCCTACGCCTCGACCAGGGCCGTTCCCACGCCCTTTCTGCGGGGACCGATCGGCGTCGGCGGGTGCTGCCAGACCTGGACCGCGCTCGCCGGGAAGTGGGCTTCCAGCGTGGTCTACGGCATTTCGATCATGACGGTCTACGACCAGATGCTCACGTGGGTGATCCCACGACGCCTTCTGGCGGCCGGCCTGGTGAAGCCCGCCCCGCCGACGACCGCCAAGGTCGCGTCGCAGCCGCCCTCGACCGCGGCCCAGAAGTCCTAGTACCAGAAGTCCTAGTAATCGACGGCCGGAACCTGCGAAATCCGGGCCAGGACCCAGTCGAAAGAGCCCGAACTGACGAGCGCTTTGCAGTACTTACACTCGCCGCTCAAGTCGAGGTCGAGCGGGGCTCCGCAGTTGGGGCACTTCGACGAGAGCGTGCCGCCACCGGGCGGGGTCTTGGCCGTCGACGAGCGCTGGAAGGTCCAGTCTTCCGTCCACCGCTGGACCTTCTGGTCGCCCCGGATGATCTTCCCGCTAGCGTCGTCCACGTCGTAGTCGGTGCAGGAGGCCAGCACCCTCACGGTGATCGTGTCGTAGCTGGCGTCGCTATGGGCGACGACGACGGTCAGCGAGGCGACGGAGAGGTCGCCGAGGACGTTGCGTTTGTGGGCGTCGAGGCAGCCCTGGATTTGGACCCGGTGTTGCTGCCATAGCCCGTCGGCCATCACTTGGCGGCTCACTTCGGGCTTGCGTTGGGTCCAGGCCCCTTCGACCACGAAGAACACGGCTTGGACCTGTTCGAGGAACACTTCCCTGCTGAAGCCGGGGTCGTGGGCGGCAATGGCCGCCAGGCCCGCTTCGGAGGACTCCTGATTGTGGGCGTCCGTCGAGGTGCCTGGAAAGAGGTCCCCCTTGATCGTGTCGATCGCCGGCTGGTCGGAATGCGACCACTGCCCGTCGATCGGGGACGGCGGAGCGCCGACGTCGCCGGTGACTCCGCGGGGAAGGCCCCGCCTGAGCGAGCGGAAGAGCCCCGTCACTAGCCAGCTGGCGCCGCGGGTTCGGCAGGCGCAGCGGGCGGAGCGCCCCCACCTACCGCGGTCCCGCACGACGGGCAGAACTTCCCGCCCGGAGCGACTTCAGTGCCGCACGACGTGCAATGGACGACAGCGGGCGCGAGCGAAGTCCCGCACGAGGCGCAGAACTTGGCGCCTTGGGCGTTCTCGGCCTGGCAGTTGGCGCACACCACTCCGGGAGGAGCCATGGCCGTGCCGCACGACGCGCAGAACTTGGCTCCGGCCGCGTTGGTGGCGTTACAACTCGGGCAGTTGGCGCCGGGCTGCGACTGGGCCGCGTAGCCGGCCCCACCGCCGGCGAAGCCTGGACCTGGGGGCGGGGGCGGCCCGGGCTGGACAGGAGCCGCCGCTTGGCCGCCCATGCCCATGCCGGCGGCCAGGAAGGCCCCGCTGACGGCGCCGCCTCCCTGGGCCATCCCGGCGCCGGCTCCCAGGGCCATCTCTCCTGCCGCGTACTGGTTGAAGCCGCCGGCCAGGCGGGAGTAGGCGGTGTCCTTGGCCAGGGCCTTCAGCTGCGTCTCGTCCTGCTCGGAAAGGTTGATGTCGAAGTTACCCATGCGGATGATCTCGACCCCGTAGGTGGCCAGCTGGTCGTTGCCTTTGGCCATCACCTCTTCCTCGATGTCAGGCGTGTAGGCCGACAAGCCCAGGATGGGCCAACCGTTGCGGACGATCTGGATGGTCATGTGGGTGCGCATGACTTTGAGGAGCTGGTCGCTCATCCAGCCGGTGATGGCTTCGTTGTCGGCGACGTCGACGGTACCGACCAGGTTGGTGATCAAGGATACCGGGTCCTTGACCTTCATCGAGTAGTCCCCGAACACCCGCAAGGTCACGATCAACCCGGTCTGCGGGTCCTGCACGTCGTCGATGCGGCCTCCGAAGTTGTTGCCCGGATACTCCCGCGTCCCGACGAAGTAGAGCTCGGCCTTGTAAGCGTTACCGCCGGTCGCGAAGTCGATGAGGATGCCGAGCCCCGGGATCTCGTCCGCGTCTATCTGGTGCCGGCCCGGCCCCATGGTGGCCACGACCTTCCCGGTGTTGACGAAGAGGGCCAGCTCGTCGGCGTTGACGATGGCTCGGGTGAACTTCCTTATGTTGTGGTCGTGCCACTTGTATACGATCTGGTGTTTCTTGTCGTCGGGGACCGCAATGAATTCCCGGTCTAGAAGGGGCATGACTCACACTCCTGGATCGCAATGCCGTACGCCGTCAGGGTAGCCATCCAGACGGGCATTCACATGAGGGTTGTCTGAAAATCGCATTTGGGGTGGCGCGCCTTAGCGCTGGCTACGAAGCAACTTGACGCAATTCTTCGACACAAGGGCTGTCGTAGATAAGGACATGTTCCAAGTTTCTTGGTGGCCAGCGCTTGGCGCGGTTCTCTCCGCAATATCGGGAAGGCGCCCGTCGGAGGCCCCCCGGTAGACTGCCTTTCCTGGCTTCCAGGCCTGCCAGTCCCGTGGAAGGAAACGACCTCTGTGAGCGACAGCGTCCCCCCGAGCGACACCGGATCAGCGCGTTTCGAGTCCCCGGCGTCAGTCCGCGAAGGGCTGCGGTCCGTGGGCTATCTCCCCGACGACGGCATCGCGGGCGTGGTCTACCTCGCCGACCGACTGGGCAAGCCGATACTGGTGGAGGGCCCCGCGGGCACCGGCAAGACGCAGCTGGCCAAGTCCGTCGCCGAGCTCACCGGGGCCCGCTTGATCCGGCTCCAGTGCTACGAGGGATTGGACGAGTCCAAGGCCCTGTACGAATGGAACTACAAGAAGCAGCTTCTGCGCATCCAAGCCCAGCGGGTCGCCGAAGACGACGGCGGCAAGTGGACCGACATCGAGGAGGACATCTTCTCCGAGCCGTTCCTGCTTACCCGTCCGCTCCTCGAAGCCATACGCGCCGAAGAGCCGGTCGTGCTGCTCATCGACGAAGTGGACCGCGTCGAAGTCGAGACAGAAGCCTTGCTGCTCGAGATCCTGTCCGACTACCAAGTGTCGATCCCCGAGCTGGGCACCGTTAGCGCCACCCAGATCCCCCTCGTATTCCTGACTTCCAACAACACACGCGAGCTGTCGGAAGCGCTCAAGCGGCGCTGCCTCTTCCTGCACATCGACTACCCGGACTTGGAACGCGAGAAGGAGATCGTGCTGACCCGGGTCCCGGGCATCACCGAGTCCCTGGCCGATCAGGTGGTGCGCATCGTGCGGTCCATTCGCAGCCTCGAGCTCAAGAAGGCCCCTTCGGTATCGGAGACGCTGGACTGGGCGCGCACCCTCCTTCTGCTGGGAATCCAGTCGGTGGATGCCGACACCGCCACCCAGACCCTTCACATCCTCCTCAAGTATCAGTCGGACATCGAGAAGGCGGCCAAGGATTTGAGCACGTCGTCCGCCTCTACATCCCGGTGAGCCTCCCGGTGGGTGTCGGGGTCCCCGAACTGCCGCTCGGGACGTCGGCCGGCCTGCTCGAATCGCTGTCCGGCTTCGTCAAAGAGCTACGCAATGCGGGCATTCCGGTGAGCCTCACCGAGAACCTCGACGCCATGGAGGCGCTCAAGCACATCCCCCTCGAGGACCGCGACGCGTTCAAGTACGCCTTGGCTGCCACCTTGGTCAAAAACAACTCCCACTGGAAGACGTTCGAGACGGTGTTCGAGGTCTACTTCTCACTCCGGGGCCGGGAGTACCACTTGGTCGACGGGGTCGACGACGAGGCGGATGACCTGATCAGCGACCTCCTCGGCCCCCGCGAAGGCGAGTCCAGCGGGTCGGCCGACGGTCTGACCCACGAACAGCTGGCCGAGATGCTGTTCAGAGCGCTCATGGACGGCAACGAGGCGATGCTCCGGGCCATCGCCCGGGCCGCGGTGACCCGGTACGCCGGGATGGAGCCGGGGCGGCCGGTGGGCGGCACGTACTACCTGTACCGCACGCTGCGCCAGCTCGACCTCGACGCCGTGTTGCAAAGGATGATGGAGACTGCTCGCGACCAGACCCACGACGAGCTCACCGACTTGGAAGACCGGCTGGCCCGCGAGGAGTACGAGTCGCGCTTGGACGCCCTGCGCCGCGAGATAGAAGCGGAGATCCGCCGACGCCTCGTGGCCGACCGGGGCGCCGAAGCCGTGGCCAAGTCGGTTCGTAAGCCCCTACCCGAGGACATCGACTTCATGCACGCCAGTCGCGAGGAGCTGGTCGCCCTGCGCAAGGCGATCGCCCCCCTGACCCGAAAGCTGGCCGTCCGCCTGGCGCGCAAGCGACGCCACGGTCGCAAGGGGCCGCTGGACTTCCGCAACACCGTCAGGCACTCACTGTCCTACGGAGGCGTTCCCGCCGACCCGAAGTTCCGTTACCCGCGGCCTTCGAAGCCCGAGATCGTGGTCATCGCCGACATCTCCGGCTCGGTGGCCTCGTTCGCCCGCTTCACGCTGCACCTGGTCTACGCCATCAGCTCGCAGTTCTCCAAGGTCCGCAGCTTCGTCTTCGTCGACGGTCTGGACGAGGTGAGCCAACTCTTCGAAGGAGTGGACGACCCCGCCGAGGCGGTCGCGCGCATCAACGCCGAGGCCGACGTCATCGCCTTTGACGGCCACTCGGACTACGGACGGGCCTTTCTCACCTTCCACGAGCGCTTCGCGGACCAGCTGACCAAGCGCTCGACGATCCTCATCCTCGGTGACGCGCGCAACAACTACCACCAGGCCCACGTCGAGGTGATCGCGGACCTCAAGTACCGCTCAAAAGCCGTCTACTGGTTGAACCCCGAGCCGACGAGCTACTGGAATAGTGGTGACTCGATCGTGCGCCAGTACGCGCCCTACTGCGAACGCGTGGTCGAGTGTCGCACGCTGCGCCAACTCGAAGCCTTCGTGGGTGAACTGGCGTGAGCGCGGTCGAACCGCCCCCGGGCTTTCGCACGCGCGGGGACCAACCAACCGGGACGCGCTTGTTGCTCGTGCGCCACGGCGAGGCGCACTGCAACGCCCGCGGCGTGGTCGGTGGACCGCTCGGCTGCGGGGGACTCACGGACCTGGGCCGTCGTCAGGTGCACGCCTTATGCGACCGACTCGTGTACTCGGGCGAACTCGGCGAAGCGACGGCGCTCTACACGTCGGTGTTGCCGCGCGCGATCGAGACCGCGACGTTACTTCGCGCGGGACTGCCGGCCCTTAGCCCGGTCGAGGACTGCGACCTCTGTGAACTGCACCCAGGCGAGGCTGACGGTCTCACCTGGCAAGAGTTGGTCGACCGTTTCGGTGCGCCGGACTGGGACAAGGACCCCGACCAGCCCCTCGCCCCGGGCGGCGAATCGTGGACCCAGTTCTACGAACGTTGCGTCGGTGCCCTCGAGGACATCGTCGCACGTCACGAGGGCGAACTGGTGGTGCTCGTCGTCCACGGCGGGGTCATCGAACAAGCCATGAAACTCGTCGAGGGGCGAGCGGCGGGCGTGCGGCTTCGACTGAACACCGAGAACGCGTCGATGACCGAGCTCGAGTTCAAGGGCGATCGACGTCGACTGCTGCGCTACAACGACCGCGCGCCCCTCGCCGCGGAGTAGCCCTGCAGGAATTCGGCCACGTGAAAAGCCATGTCCAGACTCTGGGTGGCGTTCAGGCGCGGGTCACAGATCGAGGTGTAGTTGGTCGCCAGGTCCCCTTCGACGAGCCGCGATCCTCCACCCAGGCACTCGGTGACGTTGTCGCCGGTGAGTTCGATGTGCAGGCCGCCGGGCCAGGTGCCAAGGGACTCGTGGACCTGGAAGAACGACGCGACCTCGGACAAGATGTCATCGAAGCGCCGAGTCTTCTGGCCGCCCGAGGCCTTGAAGGTGTTGCCGTGCATGGGATCACAGGTCCACAGGACCCGGCGCCCCTCGTCGCGCAGCGCTTCGACCAGGGGGCCCAGCAGGTCGGTCACCTTGTCGTGGCCCATGCGCGAGATAAGCGTGAGCCGTCCGGGGACGTTCTCGGGATTGAGCACGTCAACCAGGCGCAGCAACTCGTCGCGCGAGACACTGGGTCCGACCTTGAGACCCAGTGGGTTCGAGACCCCGCGCGCGAACTCGACGTGGGCGCCGTCGACCTGGCGCGTGCGGTCGCCGATCCACAGCATGTGCGCCGAGCAGTCGTACCACAGACCCGTGAGCGAGTCGCGCCGGGTCAGGGCTTGCTCGTAGGGCAGGATGAGGGCCTCGTGGCTGGTGTAGAACTCGACGGCCTGGAGGGCGTTGTCGTCGAGCAGGTCGATGCCGCAGGCCTTCATGAACTGCAGGGCCCGCTCGATCTCGTCGGCCACGACTTCGT
>PMHU01000304.1:8697-8915 GCA_003156795.1 Acidimicrobiaceae bacterium | reverse complement strand
ATTGATTACAGCTTTGTGGTGACTAACACGGGGAATGTGTCGTTGTCTGGGGTGGGTGTGGGTGATGTGCAGTCGGCGCCGGCGGGGGTGTTGACGTCGGGTCCGAGTTGTCAGGGTTTGGTGTCGCCGGCGGGTCCGTGTTCGGGGGCTACGACGTCGTTGGTGCCGGGCCAGGTGGCTACGTTTGTTGGGGTTTACGCGATTAGTCAGGCTGATTT
>PMHU01000304.1:2213-8684 GCA_003156795.1 Acidimicrobiaceae bacterium | reverse complement strand
CGGGGTTGAGTGTGGTGAAGTCGTCGCCCACGGCGAACTATTCGGCGGTCGGCGACACCATCAACTACGACTTCTTGGTGACCAATACCGGCAACGTAAGCCTGCATGCCATCTCGGTGGATGACACCGAGTCGGCGCCGGCCACCCAGGCCAACTTGACTGGGCCAACGTGTCCGGTCTCGAGTTTGGCGCCGGGCGACAATGAGACCTGCACCGCCACATACACAGTGACTCAGGCCGATTTGAACAACGGGTCTATCACCGACTCGGCCACTGCGTCGGGAACACCGCCCGGATCGCAAACCCCAGTCACCTCAGGGTCCTCGACCTTTTCAGTTTCCGCGCTGTTCGCGGCGGTGACCCTGACGAAGTCGGCATCGACCTTGACACCCGAAGCGCACACGAACGACACCTTTACCCTCACGGCATCGAATGCCGGACCTTCGAGCAGCGGCGCGGTTGTCGTCACTGACGTCCTGCCTGCTGGGCTCGCCTACGTGTCCTCGACAGCTGCAACCGGGACGGTGGTGATCTCAGGTCAAACGGTGACGTGGACCATCCCCAACTTGGGCTCACCCGTAGGGGCCCAGTCGACGCTCTCGATCGTCGTCTCGGTGAACACGACCGCCGCCGTGAGCAACACCGCGACGTTCACTCAGACCGCGTTCAATGGATCGGGCGGGCATACGGGCTCGTCGAACACGGTCACGCTGACACCGACCTACGCGGTCATCGCCCTATCCAAAACAGTGAGCAACCACTCACCATTGGTGGGTTCTGACGTCACGTACACCATCACCGTCAAGAACGAGGGTCCGGGTACGTCTGAAGGAGTGTCGGTTACGGATCCGCTCCCGAGCGGCCTCTCCTTTGTCTCGGCCAACGAGTCAGTGGGACAGGTGACCACAGAAGGCGCAGGTGGTACCACGGTCGCCTGGCAGGTCGGGACCCTCGCGAACCAGGCCTCTGAGGTCTTGCACGTCGTGGCACGCGTAACTGCCTCGGCGGGGACGATCGTGAATACCGCCAAGGTGGTGTCCTCGACGTTCGATCCAAACGGCCAGGTCGAGACCGCGGCGGCGACGGCCACCGTGGCAGCCGCCTCGGCCACCACGTCGGCGTCTCCCACCACGGTTTCCCTGCCGCACTCCGGCCCGCTTCCCTTTACGGGGGCTGACGCTGCTTGGGAGATGGGGCTGGCGTTGATCGCAGGTGGTTTCGGCTGCATCCTTCTGTTCGGCGCCCGGCGCCGGCTTCGCCCGGCGGGTCGCCACTCTCGCACCCGGCGTTGACGGGACTCTCGGGCAAGCAGACGGATGAGAACGCTGAGTAGGCGCGGTGCCGTATTTGATGCCGGGCTGGTGTTGGCCGTCGCTGCCACCCTGGCGGCGTGTTCGAGTGGATCACGCAGGCCCGGCTCCCTTCCTCCGACGACCACCTCCATTCCAGCGAACGCCCGTGAGGACGTCACCACGGTAGGATCCTGCAGTCGAGATGCGGCAGGCCTGTGGGTGCTGGACGGCGCGGTGAAGAACAGGAGCGACAAGCGCCAGTCCTACACGATCATCGTGGACTTCACAGATGTCGCGGCGACGGTAGAGGACACGAAGACGGTAAGTGTGCCACCCGTGTCACCGGGAGGGATTGCTACCTGGTCAGTCAGTGGCGCAGCAGGCCAGGAGGGTATCCGTTGTGTAATCAGGACGGCCCGCACGCCATAGTTGGCCGTCGTCCGGCCGTAGCTCCGCCGGTGCTGACGGAGGACCCGGTCAGAATTTAGCTCTAGGCGGCCCACTCCAAGCGCCAGGGACCCCGTGTAGTCATCCGGTCATACGTCCCTCCGACACCCGGCCTGACCAGCACCCATGCGCGACTAGCGGGGTCAGGCGGTGCAGCCAGAGGAGCCGAAATCGGCTCCGCGGTAACGCGCTGACGAAACCTTGGAGTCAGGGACATTCACGGTTTGAGCAACGGCCGCAGCCGACCCTGTCCTGGCGGACTCGTAGGCGCAAAACGTGAGTGCCTCCCATTATGGGCCGGCAGCGGAGGACCGGCCGTACTCGGCAGGGCGGTCTCCGCCAGGGTTGACCTCACGTCGAAGCGGGTAGCGGTGCCGAGGCCCTCGCTGCGATAGACCGAGAGTCAGTCGGCGAGTCATTCGACCTGGTTCTGCTCGATCTCACCATGCCAGTGATGGACGGCCTCACGACCGGGATGAGTTCTAGTCTCTCGAGGATGCCCCATCGCGGGAACGCTGACGACGAGAGAGCGGAACACGGTGGCTGGTTCGTAGGCCACTTCATGCCTGACGGAGATATCGCACACTCGAGCGATGTGGAGGTTAAGTGGGGAGTCCACAATGCCGGTGATGCTCGGGAAGTGTGGCAACATGACGAAACTCGTACGACGGTCGTGTTTCTAGTGCGGGGTCGGTTCCACGTTGAGTTATCGACGGAGTCGCACGTTCTTGTTCGGCCAGGCGACTACTCGATATGGGGTGCGGGCGTTAGCCATTCCTGGTGGGCGGAAGAGGATTCGATTGTCCTGACCATTCGGTGGCCTTCGCTCCCTTAACGGAGAAGAGCCGGGATGCCGCCGATAAGGAGGGTCGGCCAGGTGGTCGCCCGCAGTCGACCACCCCCAGTGGTCGGGTGGGGGCCACCTGGAACTCGACGCGGCTCGCTTGCTGGCCGATAGCGACGGGCAGGTTGACGTCCTCCGGACGCCCGTCGCAGAGCGCCGCGAACAGGTAAGGCGTCGGTTCGACGGTGACGCCACGCCGACCACGATCGTAGAAGGGCTGCTTCGGGGCCACCACCGGCCGCATCGACATCACGGTGGGTCGCCTAAGAGACGACCTTGGCCCCATAGATCGGCAACTCGGCTGCGCTGTAATTGCTGGCGGGCGTCGTCAAGGTTAGTTGGATCTGTCGACGGCTGATCGCGGTGCCGATCCATTGGGGACTCGCGTCGGGAAGGAGGCCCGTTATCCCGCTGCTCGTGCCGCTCAGCACCCACAGCGTCTTGCCCGTTGCGCGCAGCGCGCTCGCGGCGATCTGTAGGTCCTGCTGGGTGACGGCCCCTGCCAGTTCCGCGACCGGAATGTCGCACCAGCTGCGGATGGTCTGCATGAGCCCTGAGGCGTCTTCATCCCCGTACGGGAAGAGCACCGCAGCGTTGGTGCCGATCGTCTTGCATGTCTTGTCGATGAGCGGCAGATAGTTGGCCTGCGGTTGGAAGTTCCCCACGGTCAGCGATGCCCCCAGCGGAAAGGCGATCACGCTCACGGTGCTTGCAATCAGGGCGCGTCGCGACCAGCGCGAACCGGGGAGCCGGGACGACAGGACGGATGCCGTGACGTCGATCATCACGCCTGCCGCCAGCACGAACAGCGGCAGCGAGGCCGGCACATAGCGGCGCATGGCCCAGATCTGATCAGGGGTGATCGAAGGTGTCCACAGGTAGATCGCCGTCAGTGGCCCGGCCATAGCGAGCAGCACGACACTCGGGACAGAACCTCGGCCGATGACTCGGACCGTGAGGTAGCACAGCCCGGCAATGGCCAGGGCCAGGGTCACCGGTCCGATGTACCATTCGATCCACCGCATCGTCTGTTCCGCGTACGAGCGTGTGCCTGCGAGAGGTAAAGACTCGGCCTGTTGCAGCGCCAGGACGGTCGGGTTCGAGGCGCTGCCGGTCGCCTTGGGACCGGCCGGACGCAGGCTCCATGCCACGACCAAACCGGCCCCTACGACCCAGGCGGCCCCGGCCGCGATCTGGTTGCGTCGTGCTGCCAAGACAGGGAGCGCACGCATCACCGACGGACCCGCGATCACGGCGACCACCGCCACCGCAGTGGTGATTAGCAAGACCGAGTACAGCGACGCCACGTGGCTGTGGAGGTCCTGGTAGTAGTGGCCGGCCCGCCGCTGCAGGTCCAAAGTACCCAGCGCCGCGGGAGCCAGCAACCCGAGCAGAATCGTTGCGTACATCTGCAGCAGCGATCGACGTTCAGCCGCCGACTGCGCCGCCAGCCAGGCCAGCGCCGCCAGCACGGGAAGCGGGGCCAGATAGGCCGGCGCGTCGATGTGCGCCATCAGCGTCGACCCGATGGCGAGCCCGGCCAGGAGGGACACCCCGAAGCGCCGCTCCTCGTAGCCACGGAGCAGCAGCCAGATGGCGCACCAGAGCAGGATCTGGGAGACCGGCTCGGAGTAAGTGTCGCGGGTGACGGACAGCTCTGGAAGCGACACTCCAAGGGCCGTCACAACGGCCAAAACGACCCACGGGCGTTGGATCACCCGGCATCCGACGAGGTATACCGAGCAGAGGGCGAGTGCTCCGAGGATGACCGGAGCGCGAAACATGAGGGCGTCGCCACCGATGGTGTGTGCCTCGGCCAGCAACACCGGAAACAGGTGGGCGAACTGGAACTCCACCGTGGCCCCGGGGCGGGGGTAGATGCCCGCCGAGCCATAGTTGAGGTCGAGTCCCGTCTTCGACCACGGTAACCCGGCCTGGACCACGAGGCTCTGGTGCTCGCTCAGCCACTTCCCCGTAACGGCGTACACGCCTGGATCGCTGTCGACGACCACGTGGTGCGCGATGTCGACGGAATTCCATACCGCGAGGGCGCCCGCCACGGCGCACATGCCTAGGGCCGGCAGGTCGACTCGCTGGGGCGGCGCCGACGGCTTGGCCGGGCGAGGTCGGCCCAGCAGGACGCACAGAGCCGTTCCCGGGGCGCCGAGCACGAAGGCGAGGGCTGCCGAATAGTGGCCCACCACTGCGAGCGCCAAACCGATGCCGCCGAATGACAGCACGGCCGAGCAGCCCGACACGACCAGATACTCGAACCACAGGGGAGAGCGACGGATCGTGTCGTCCGATGCAGTGGCTTCGCCGTCGCCCTTCCTGACGTCCGCCTCGGACTGATCATCCGAGTCCTGCGGCAGCATCCCGGCGCGCTCCTCGTCGGTCGGTGGATGCGTCAATGGATTCAGGATCCTCTCCCTGGCGCGAGCCCGAGCAGGCGACTCTCGAGCCGGTTGGGTTGCCTAAGCGTACCGAAGCCAGGGGTCCCCTCTCGGATATGTCCGGTCCTCGAACCGTCGTAGATCCGCGTCCGAACGGCGCTCCGCCTCAGCGGCGCAGGCGAGCGCGTACCAGGCGCTCCAACGAGCGCTGGGTGGCCGGATCGTCGGAGCGAGCCTTCCGGGCCGGGCGCGGCAGCGCGTGTTGGCCCGTCACCTGATCCGAACCGGTTGTCGCAATCAGGTTTGGGTGCTTGCCTCGGCCATCCCAGTTGGAGCGACCGGGTTTGGCGCGAACCGTGCGTGGCGGGCCAACGTTCTGATCCGCTCCGTGAGGGAAGGGTGTAGCTCTCCTTCACTGAGTCGCTTCTTGTCCTCGAAGTGCTCGTGAAACGCGATCGAGCCGAGGCCGAATGCGACAAACAGGATGACCGAGGCGACCAAGGGCCGGTGGCCGTGTCCGACGATGCCGGGTCGGAGCAGGATCTGGAAGAGACCGAACGTAGCGAGACCGAAACCGGCCACCCAGGCTGCAAGGTTCCACCGCTTTACCGTCCAGCCGGGAAGCCCTTTTATCGGGACCATCCCGAAGAATGATCCGACGAGGCCGCTGACGAACAGCGCCGCGAAAAAGTCGTCGGCCAGCACCACGCCGAAGAATGCGCCGTGGTGCTGGGCTGCACTGTTCACCGGGATCCAGATGAGCCAAGCTACGACGCTGACGGCCATTGTCGTCAAGACCCCCAGGGCCGCGAGATGCCCCTTTTCATTGTTGGCGAGCTCTCGGGCGAATATCACTCCGCATATGACTCCGTAGAGGTATCCGGGCTCGAAGCCGATCACCCGGCTGAATACGACCAACCCGGCCGCGACGGCCAGACCGGCGGGTAGGGCTTCCAGTCGTCGGCTCGTGTCGCCGTGGCGTTTGGCGTGATAGNNCCCGCCACTGTGGCCGAGACGGCAACTCCGGCGACGATAGTTAGGACCACTGCAATGAAGGTGATCAAGGTTTCCGCCTTGAACCCGAAATGGCCGTCGTTGAGGGAGTTCACCACGGCGCCGGCCAGCACGACGACCGCAAAAACCGCCCTGTCACGCCGGAGCGAGGCCCTTGCGCTCTTGACGTCGCCGATTGCCTCCCGGCCGTTCGCTGCCTTGGTCGACAGTCGCAGCCGGCGGCNNGCCACCATCCGACGATCTCCGCGTAGTTCTCCTGGAGCGTTTCGTTGAACAACTGTGACGGAAAGGTCAGGATCATGGCGATCGCAGCCGCGATCCCACCGTTTACCGCAATGGAGCGGGCCGGCGAGAACGCCTCCGACGGAGTGGGGAGCGAAGAGGCAATGGTCGATACTTGTGAATTCCCAACTCCACGGAGCAGTGCATCCTCCGCGAAGACACCGACTGGGGAGTTTGCGCTGGAGATCAAGGTGTTGTC
>PMHU01000304.1:0-2190 GCA_003156795.1 Acidimicrobiaceae bacterium | reverse complement strand
CGTCCCGTCGAGGTTGGCCCGCCCGATCGTGCCGTTATTGTGGTTGGCCCAGTAGATGTGCTGGTCGTCAATCGCCATCCCTTCGGGTCCGTTGGCGGCGGTAACAAAGTCCTGGTTGATACTCGTCCCGTCGAGGTTGGCCCGCCCGATTGTGTTGGAGCCGGCGTTGGACCAATAGATACTCTGGCTGCTGACGACCACCCCGTCCGGTCCGTTGGCACCGCTGATGAAGTTCTGGTTGACGTCGGCCCCGTCGAGGTTCGCCCGCCCGATTGCGTTGGAGCCGAAGTTGGTCCAGTAGATGTACTGGCTCGATATCGCCAAACCGTACGCGGTGTTGGTAGGGATAAACCTCTCGTTGACGTCAGTGCCGTCGAGATTCGCAGCCCCGATCGAGCCGTTGCATGAGCCGTACTCGGTGCACCCGTTGGCGTTGGCCCAGTAGATGCGATGGCGATAGACCACGACGTCGCCGGGCCCGTTGGCACCGCTGATGAAGTTCTGGTTGACATCGGTCCCGTTGAGATTGGCCCGACCGATCGTATTGCCGCTGGTGTTGGCCCAGTAGATGTATGTGCCTGCCACGCCGGACACCGAACGCTCCACCGGAGTCTTGGAGTCCGCCGACTTCGAGGTAGCCGTCGACCTCGTAGAAGTCGTCGATTTGGGGGAGGAGCACGCCCCTGCGACGAGTCCGGCCGCGAGTGCGAGTAGGAAGATACTCCCAAGCTTCCCGAAAATCGTCGCTTTCATGGCGCGCTCATTGTCGCCGACCCAAGGTCCCTCGCCCGGCTGCGAAGAACCCTTGATGCGGGCCGTGTGCACTGGCGAGCTCTCGTGACCAGTCGCCAACTACTGATGGGCGTATTCGGTGCCGCACGTGAAGGCGACCTATTCTGAGCCGCCCACACAGGTGTAGGCGTAATAGGTGCTGTTCCATCCCGAGTCCCATGGACTGGAACTAGCGGACTCGGCAGTGGCGGTACAAGGGAGGCCGTCGGTCGAATACGGAGCACCGCGATCCACACCCGCCGGTGCCGCCGTCGTAACGACGGTGGAGCATGACGGGTTCAAGATGGCAACCTGGGCGTACACGCCATCCGAGACCGACCCGGCGGTACATATGCCGTCACCGATCGGAGCGGGGAGCAGCTTTCCCGAGGCCGTTGTCTGGCCCACGTCGATGGCCGTGGGCTGCACCGCGCCCCCCGACGCCCTGCCAGGCAGCGGGCTGGGGGAGCCGTCGCCTCCGCCGCAAGCGGGTGTTGCGAGCATCAACGCCGCCAAGCCGCCGGCCCGAGATGCCACCACGTCGAAGTGCATACCCCCTCTTTCCAAGTCCCCTCGGTCACCGAAACGGTGATCGCTGCCCTGACGACGAATGCCAGCCTACCGCCGAGGCTGGATTTCGGCCACTACCAGACGGGCCGCCGACGACTCGAGACGAACAAGATGGCTCGCGTGTCGTGGCCCAACCGCAATGGCGGCCCGTTGGCGTCCGCTATTGGTCCCACCGTCTGCGGCCGGTGAGGACCAATGCAATGCGGTTGTAGCGCTGGTCGGGGTCTCCAGCCAGACGTCCCGCCCAGTGCGGCCTTCAGGCGCATCGATGTCGATTTCGGACGACAACATCGACTCTGTGTCGACCCAGTCCCTGGGGCGGTTGATCACCACCTTGCGCTCCGTGGGGTGTTTCCGCCGCCAGGATGGAGATGGTCTCGCCTCCGAACGGGACGATCTTCCGGGCTGCCGCCACCGCGTCCGATCGGACCGATTCGCCATCGAAGCAACCGAGGCGAAGTCAATGAGATGGCGGTTCCGGTCACGGCACTTGTTGTCACCGTCGATCGGCGGTTGTTATGGTCGCCGAATAGCCGCGGTCGTGTGACACGGTCGGATTCGGCACGGGAGGTCTGACAGTGGTTGGAGCGACTTGGCGGAGAGCAGTTTCGCGTTTGGGGGGGCTTGTCGCGGCGGCTGGGCTGTTCGTTGGGGTGGTGGTATCGGCCTCGTCGGCGGCGTTCGCATCGACTACTTACCCGGTGACCTCTACGATTGGCGTTGGCAGCAATTCCGAAGGGGTCGCGGTCGACCCGTCCACCCACAGCGTCTACGTCACCAACGAGGGTGGCACGGTGTCTGTGATCGACGAGTCCGGTGATGCCCATACCGGCACCGTGACCGCCACTA
>PMHU01000021.1 GCA_003156795.1 Acidimicrobiaceae bacterium | reverse complement strand
CCGCCGTCGCAGCGGCGATCGCCTATCTGTCATACCTCGCATCGGACCGGTCGGCCGAAGCCGCGGAGCGATCTGCCAAAGCGGCAGAGTCCAGTGATCGCCGAGCTCGTACCCCGAACATTGCAATCCAGCCGCTAGGGCGGCTCCCGGACCTCAGTGAACGGGCGATCTACCGGCTTAGCAACGAGGGACCCCAGGACCTCGATGCTGTCGACGTATTTCGTCCTCGACCACCCGACGGGGTCACCTATCCGTTAATGGTCACCGGTGAGCAGGGCTGGGCAGATGACGAGATCCGTCTCGGTCCGCTTGCAATGAGTCAAGGGCGCGATTTCGCTCTCGGTTGCGGGGCCAGCATGAAACTGCCGGACTTCCAGGTCCGGATCCTCTGTCGAGCTGGTCCGGACGAATGGCCACTGCTTGCTCGGCTGCCGCCTCCTCGCTGATGGAGAACGACTGGGAGAACCGTGAGGTACGAGAATGATCGTCGGGGCGGTCAGCGGGTTCTGGTCTGGCGCCGGTATCGCTCTCGTGGCCGCGGCGTTGGCTTGGATCGCCCAGGGCAGCAACGAAAGGAGGCATTGGCTGCGAGACACGCGACTCCAGGCCTACCTCGAAATGGATGGATCCGTCCGAGCCTTCCGAGAGGTGTCCAAGGAAATGGTCGACAAGATCGCCGCTCAGAAGGGTCCACGAAGTTGGTACAACCGGGCACGCATGGAAAGTGCCTTCACTTCTCTGATGAGCGCCGGGCGGCGCGTGGACCTGGTCGGGAGCGAACGAATCAGGGAGCGCGTCCAAGAGTTCTACGCATCGGCCTACGAGATCATAGACGCCGACATCGAGTCCATCGACGCCGTCTGGCGCGACTGCCACGAAGCCCTCTTTGAGGGCGCAGAGCGCTTCATGGATATCGCCCGAAGTGAGGTTCAGGCGAGGACTCGCCTCATCTCGATCAGCCGGACTCTGCGACGTCCGGTCCGAACCTTCAAGCGACGCAGGCTAACGAAGCGGTTTCGGGACATGACCTCGGACGTCCCCCCTACAGACCGAAGCTCTTGAGGGTGCGCCTCGTTGGTCCCCCCTCGGCGCGGTGCCGCCGTCCACGAGACCCATGAGACGCCTACCGTAAGCGCGATTCCGTCACCCTGCCGCGTCCGGCTAGCTGAGGTTCAAGGAGAATCACGGCCCTACGAAGTGATGGCCCAGTCGAACCGACCTCGAAGTCTTCACCTCGATAACAGGCATGGGCTCACGCTTCTACATCCCCGGGTGGACCGCGAATCCATCTGCGGATGGATGCCTCCATCGACCCCGAGCCCTACCATCGACCATACGGGTCCTGCCGGGGAGGTTTTGGGGCGTGGGGTCAAGGTGACAGATTCGCCATCGGGCATACCGTCTGAAAGGCCAGCGTCTTGGCTGGCGCGCTCGAGAACGTTTCTACGGACGCACCCGACTCGTTGGTGGGGGCTGAACGAGTTCATTTGNNCGGCATCCGACGTTCCGCCTGCGGACCCAGTGTCTTGGCGTGGGCGTATAGGGAGGCTTCTCGGGTCGCATCCCACCCCCTGGCCCGGGATCAACTCGTTGCTTTGGATCTGGGCCGCTGTGGTCGCGGTCGTCCTCGCCACGAACATCCCTTCCAGCATCGCGATTGGAACCCGATCGAGTGCGACGACTATGGCGGGTGCCACAGCAAACACCGTCGCCCCGCTTCTAGAAATCGTGCCAGCAACCACCTCGGGTCCCCCATCGCCTGCCGCCGACACGGGCGGCCCCGTGATTGTGATTGCTGAGCGAAATGGAGAGCGCGCGCCGGTCGAAATGGGGAGCACTTCGGTCAGAAGTTACCTGGCGGCCTGAGCTTCGTCTATGGCCGGGGTGAGTTTGGTCCGGCGGGTCCGTGCCTTGGCGTCTGTGAGCCGGTAGCTCTCGCCCTTGGTCTCGATGATCCGGCATCGGTGGGTGAGCCGATCGAGGGTGGCCCCGGTGAGGCGCTCAGATCCGAGGACCTCGGTCCAGGACTCGAAGGGCAGGTTGGTGGTCACGATCAGGCTGGTCCGTTCGTAGGCGGTGGAGATGACGTCGAAGAGCAGTTCGGCGCCGACCTTGGAGGCGGGCACGTAGCCGAGCTCGTCGAGGACGAGCAGGTCCAACTTGGATAGCTGGGTCTTCAGGCGGAGGAAGCTGCGCTCGTCTCTGGCCTCGATCAGGGTGGTCACCAGCTCGGTGGCCCGGAAGAAGCGCACCTTGTAGCCCTTGGCGCACGCCGCCGCGGCGAGGGCGGTGGCCAGGTGGCTTTTCCCTGTGCCGGGGTTCCCGACCAGCAGCACGTTCTCGCGCTTGTCGATGAACTCACATCGGGCCAGCTCGGCGACGAGCATCTTGTTCACCGAAGGGCGGGCGGTGAAGTCGAAGTTCTCCAGGGTCTTCATGGTCGGGAACCGGGCTGCCTTCAGGCGACGGTCGGCTGCTTTGCGTTCGCGTTCGAGCAGTTCCAGCTCGGTGAGCTGCAGCAGGTAGGAGAGATGGTCGACGTTGTCGGTGGCGGCCTGGCTGGCCACCTTCTCGCACTCGGCTCCGATGGTCGGGAGCCGGAGGGCCTTGAGGTGATGGTGCAACAACACCATGGACTTGGTTTCTATGGACTTCATGCACTTGCTCCTATCTGGGTCAGGGTGCTGTAAGCACCGAGGTCGGGTGGGTCGATGACGAAGGACTTGAGGTGGGGGTGGCCGTCCAGGCTGAACAGGCCGACGGGCTGTTCGTCGCGGTGGAACAGGATCAACGTGACCGCATCCGATCCGGTCGCCCCGATGGCCAGGGCCTCCTCGATGGCTCTGGTGAGCTGGCGGATCGATGCCCGCTCCATGAGGCGCAGCACCTTGATGTACTCGCGGGTGCCTGTCGATCCGAGGTCTGCCTCCAGGCGCCGGCGCAAGTACCCGAAGCACGCAGGCAGGTCCCAGCCCTCCAAGGGTCGGGCGTGGTCGAGCGCGCCGGGCTTGCGTTCCAACAGGGCTAGGTAGTGGCGGGGATCGAAGGCGATCTCCTCTTTNNCGGTCGGCACCGAGTAGTCGTTGCGGTCGAAACGCACCAGCGACAGCGAGTTCGCATGTGCCTGGGTGACTCGGCGCGGCTCGAATGTCTCGGCGGGCAGTTCGAGCATGGCGGCCCGGTCCACCTCCAGGCGCCCGGCTTTCCCCTCGGGCTTGCCGCGCACCGAGCGTTCCATGTCGGCCAGGCACGCTGCTTCCAAGTGGGTGTTCATCTCGGCAAACGAGACGAAGGCGGGCACCGGGACCAAGAAGTTCCGCCGCCCGAAGCCCACCAGGCTCTCGACGTGGCCTTTCTCGTTGCCCCGGGCCACCCGGCAGAAGTGGTGGGCGAAGAGGTAGTGGCTCTCCAGGCGCAAGAACTCCCGGGTCAGCTCGCGTTCGCGTCCCATCACCTTGGTCACGGCGATCCTCGAGTTGTCATAGCTGGTGCGGGTCGGCACCCCGCCGAAGAAGTCGAAGGCGGCCACATGGCCGGCCTGGAAGGTCTCGGTGCACTCGCGCGGGTAGGCCGAGACGTGGAACACGTCCGAGTACGGCAGCGTCATCACCGACAGTGCTGCCTTCATCGCTGTGCCGGCGATGACCACCGTGGCCTCACCGAAGTCGTATTGGGCCTCGCCCGGCGGATGGGAGAGCGGGACGAAGACTTCCTTCTGGCGGCGCCTGGCTGCCGCTACTTGAGCCCGGACCTGCGACGAGCAGCCGGTGTAGCCGTGCTCGTCGCGCAGGCGCTCGAAGATCCGCTTGGCCGTGTGGCGCTGCTTAGCCGGGGCGTCCCGGTCGGCGATCAAGATCTCGTCGATCACCCCGAGGAACTGACCCAGTTGCGGCTTCGGGCGCGGCGCGCTCTGGCGATAGCCGGGAGGCTCGGCATTGGCCAGGATCTTCTCCAAAGTCCGGGCGCTGACCCGGTAGTCCCTCCTGATCGAACGTTTCGACGCGCCCTCCACGAACACCTTGCGCCGGATCTCTGTCCACATCTCCATGTCGGTGTGCACCCTTCTCCCGTCCACTCGCTCGACCCTCAGGCGAGAAGCCTGTGGATGGGTTCGAGCCAGCACGGGGATGGTCAGGTGCTCCCCTTTTCGATCAGCGCGTTCTGAGTCTTAGGTGCTCCCCTTTTCGATCAGCNNGGTGCTCCCCTTTTCGATCAGCGTTTACAGTTCTGGGCGTTCCGATGAGAATCAACCCCGAATGCTCCCCGAGGATAAGTCCTGGTAGATCGAATGCGGACCATCTCCTGGGAATAGTCCCCGCCCGGGCTGGGCACTATTACCCTGCCTCTCCCGCCATCAGACGATACGTTTCGCCGATCAAGACCCTCGAGGTCTTATTCGTTTTGCCTGGCACCATCTTGACTTCGATGTAATGGTCGTCGACTAGGTCATCGAAGGCCATCGTGACGGTCTGTCTGTTCCCCGGCACTGCCGCCTTCACGTCGGTCCTTGACAGCTCTCCGTTCTTGTCACTGACCACTTCGAGGATCCTCTTCCTTGCCTCCTGATAGCGCTCCTTGTTACCTATCCTGCCGATCGGCGTCCCATCGGCGGGCTGTACCGTCCACGTCGGATCGCTGAGGTGGCAGACGCTTTCCGCGTCGAAGGGCCCGATGGTCAGGTCGATGTCCCAATCCGAGGATGTTCCCTGGCGTGACCCGGCCTGGACTCGCAAATGGAAGGTCCCCGTCGCCTTCTCGTAATCGGCCCTCTGCTCGAGAAGCAACCAAGAGTCGCAGTGTTCGGCGTGCCCCGCTCCCGTGATCCTCGCCAGCCCGCTCCCCGATCCGGTCTTGTTGAAGTGGTTGTTCACGATCAGGGCGGCNNGGGTCGGAGTAGGCGTAGAGAGGGTCCAGCCACACCAGCACCGGCTCGTAGCGCTCAAGATTCTCTCGGAGGGTGTACTGGAACCCGGGGCTCGTCACTGGAGCTGTCGCCGGGACTATGTGGATGGGCAGGTCGTCCAAATCAGCGATCCCGTGGGCGCGTGCCATCCGCATCAGACGGTCAGCGAAAGGGTACTGACCGCCTTCACCGATGTACACCAAAACGGGGCCAGGTTTGGGTACGTCGAACGTATCGAAGACTGGCTGACCGGAGGCGACTCCCACCGTGATGGCCGTCCCGACGTAGGACTTGCCCGACTTCACCCATGCGGCGAGTTGCCCATAGCTCCCCCTCATCCACAGATGCTTCACCAGATACTCCGGGCGCCACATCCTCGCCTCCTCCAAGACCTGGCGAAGATCCCGAGGACGAAGCCGATCAAGCGGGTCCGGCCTCCCAATCAGGCCGACCTCCGGGACCACGAGCGCCTGATCCGGGACCCCGAGTTCGAGTGCTGGGTTCCTGGACTCCCCTCGAGCCGCGATCGCATTCATCAGGAGTACTCCATCGTCGGGATCCTCAGGGTCCTTCATGCGCCGCGCAGCAGAGGCAGCAGCACTCCCGTCGTCATCGTGTTCAAGGCGTGTCCATGCTTTGAACCGGGTGTAACCATGCGGATCGCCCGGACTCGTCTGTTCGAAGACCGTCGCATTTGAGTGGACAAACAGCATCCCGAATCTGATGCTGGCGGAATGAGTAGCGCCGGAAGTCGAGTCTGGGTGAAGCCACAGGGAACCCTCCTCATTGCCGTCGCCGGAAGCGACCGACCAACCGTGAGGCTCGAGTATGGCGTTCCAGCCTCGATGCGAGCAGAACCAGTCTGCGATCGAGTCGGGATCCGGTTCGTGACATGAATCTGCGTCTCCGAACACGATCACCTTCCCGTTCGACACCGCCGGCTCTGGCTTGCGAAGTAGATCCACGAGCCAATCGGGCATCGGTGCCACGTCCTCGTCCTCGGAGATCCACTCGTAGGGGCGCCGCGATACCGGGTGCAGACTTGGAGGAAGAATGCTGTAGCGATGGTGGTGCTGCAAGATGTCGATCCCCGAAATCCATCGGTTCCCTTTCTCCTCGCCCGTCCCGTTGTCACGAGCCCACGCATCCAGACCCGACGCCGACACGACGAGCCCATCAGGCCGCCGGAACCAGACATGACCACCCCCATCCCCACGGCCAGAGACATGCTTTCGTGTGGGAGGCGGATCTCCGAACTCCGCCTTCAGTGCGTTCCAGGTCGAGAGACCACCGTGACGCGGATCGACATCGATCAAGAGCTCGTCTTCCGCAGGCAAGTACCCGATTAGCGCGCTCGGCCACCGATCCCACCACGTCCTGGCAGTCTCGACGTCGCAGGTCGCGTCGTACTGGCTGACCAGCGGCTCCTTGGTTCGCTCGTTGGCCGGAAAGATCGGCCAGCACCGAGCAGCATAAATCTCCGCCCAGTCCCCTTGGGTACGGATATCCAGCACGGCGCCTCGGCCGCTGAGGGTACCAAGACACCGAAAAGCATGTCCCGCTGATGCGTCCTGCACCCCCTGCAGAACCAGATATCAACCTCTTGGTCGTCAACGACGACGGTGTCCACCGGCAACTCGTCGACCATGCGCCTCGAACCACAATGCGGACACGAAGGACGGGTAGAGACAGGGATCATCGTCTCGTGATACAGGATGCGCATCATCTGCGCTGAAGCCATGGCTAGCCATCTCCGCAACTCGGGAGACCCCGTCGGGTCTCGTTTGCTTTGTCTACAAAAGACATCGACCGGTATCTCCTATTATCCGAGCCCGAGAAGGAGCGGGCGCGCCTGGCTATGGACGGGCCTGCCAACTGGCCCGCGTTTACGAGCATTTTGACGATCCGGAGTTCGGGNNAAGGTGCCGAACACCCCGCCACAATGTGTTGTGGACGAACTACATGCGAGCATTCCGTCATCGATCGAAGATACATCCAGAGACACCTGCATCGGCCGGTCTGAACTTCTTTCGTACGACTCCTTGCGCAGGGCCGAGAGCGTAAGGACAACGCCACCGACTCGTCATCGTTCAGTCGGTCCTCTGGCGAGTTCACTCCAATCCCGCACTCGCCGCTTTGACGACACCGAAGGCCATGTCTCGATTGTGGCTGCGGCATCGTTCGCAAACCCACACGTCGATTTCGAGTCCATCAACGATGACGACGTCCAGAGGCTCGTCACCGACGTTGCGCCTCGACGAGCAGTGCGGACACGACGGGCGCGTCGGAACAGGGATCCAAACGCGTCCGTAAGGGATTCGCAGAGTCTGCGAGCTTGCCATTGCCCTTCTTCTGAACTCAGTGACCCATTTCGTGGCGCGCGGCGTCTCTGCAAGACATGTCGGCATGAAAGGCGAGGAGTCCCAGTCGATGAGCCTCGCCGCAAGAGCGTTCGAAGCCCGGTCGCACGTTTAAAAGGAAGTCCAAACGGTGAGCCCGGTTCCGCCCAGAACCGTGTTTCCAAGGATGCCCCCTGACCAGCACTTTTGGGGTGGCCGTAACCTGAGGGTTCCACTCCTCCTTGCTGCATACTCGAATCACATGGTCGATATGAATCGATCATGTGGCGGGCGCAACCACAACAGGTTGTGTACCAACAGGCAAGTAGAAGCAATGACCGGTTCAAGGGGAGCGATCCTGCTCCACGACAATCACACCAAGGAGAGATAGTGAGCAAGAAACCGCGAANNGGCCATCGTGCCAGGGATCTGCGCGTGTTGCGATTCTCTCGCATACAGCGTCGAGTACCCGTGCGGCACCATGGTCGCAACCGGCTTCAACACCGACCTCGCAGCCGCCGAATGGCTGAGTCACCTTCAAAACCCAGACGGATCTCTCATCGTCTTCGACGACCCGGAGACAGATGACCTGGTCGACCNNTTAAGACGGACGATGGTTTCACGCCGCAGCAGACTTAGTTTCAGCCCTGACCGGGAAGGAGAGAGGAGATCCTCTGCCCCCTGAAACCGGCCCCGGCCGTGGACACGTCGCCCACATACCCCGGGAACTGTAGGAGCTGTACTGATATAGATGAGCAGCAATCGTTCTGAGAAGTGCGCGGGGGGCGTCCCCGCTTCGTTTGCTGACGCAGAGGCAAGCAGAGACCCATCGAACCTCATGGGCCACCTCACCCCCCGACTCGTATCAATAAAGGCGGCAGCTCATTGCCTCGGGGTGAGCCGCGGGACTGTGTACAACCTCATCGACAGCGGCGACCTTCGAGCCCGAAAGATTCGGGGCCGGACGCTCATATCTGTTGACGAGCTTGATCGCTTCGTCGACTCGTTAGTCGCTGGCTGATCTCTTCAGCCGCACTACCTTCCCGGCATCTTCGCCTCGGCGAGCCGCGAGTTTGGCCGCTATACGGCTCTCGATGAAGTCGGATGCCGAACGGTCCACCTCTTCAGCAGCGTGTTGGTAGATCAGGGCTGCACGGGATGATGCATGTCCTCCCCGGGCCATGAGATTCTTGAGCGTCATTCCTGGGGTGCGGGCCGCGGTGGTCAGCGAGAAATGGCGCAGGTTGTAGGGCGTGATCGACTCGGGGAGGGCGAGTTCGGTGCGGACCTTGTTGAACTCCTCGTACAGGAAGGCCGGCAGGAGCGGACCACCCCGTGGGTTCGTGAAGACCCAAGCATCAGGCTCCGGACCTGTGAACTGGTCCATGTGTTCCACGAGGGCGTCCATCACGATTCTAGGAATCGCAACAGTCCGCTTTCCAGCATCGACCTTCGGCTCTTCGACATCGCGACCGATGCCGACGACATTGGTAACGCCCTGGCGGACCTGTAGTGACAGTTGAGCGACATCGACGTCCATGCGCTGAAGACCTCTGGGCTCGCTTGGCGGTCGAAGCCCACCAACGCCGATGACAAAGATAAGGGCGCGAAGTCGGGGGTGGATCCGTTCCGCGAACTCCAACACAATGTCGTCGTCGACCAGGATACGTTCGGGATGAGTTTCCTGGCCGTAGCCGGCGAGATGAGGTAACGCGACGCCGAACTCGAGGTGAGCGGTCGTCATGATCGCGTGCAGCAGCCTGTAGGCCTTTTTGGTCTGGAGTTCACTCCGCTTGCATGATTCGTCGTACCAGGTGCGCACCCTGGGCACTGTTATGTGGCGCAGCTCAACGAACTCGAAGGTCGGATTCAGGTACAGCTTCAGGAGTTTGTCGTAGCCCTCGATGGTCTTGGGCCGGAGACGCTTGCCCGCTGACGTGACTCTGTTGTCGATCCAGTGGCGGGCGTAGGGACCGAATAGCTGGGACCCTGCCGACGGGTCGACGATCAAACCGCGGTACTGCGCAGAGCTGACTGTTCTCTTGTACTCCTCGGCTTCCGGCTTGCTGTCGAAGGTCTGGCTCTTCTGGGTCCGGGTGCCATCTGGGAGGGTGACGTCCCAGCACACCTGCCATCGGGCTCCGCTCTTGCTCGTCCGCTTCTGAACCCAAGCCAACTGCGACCCCCTGGAACGGTGTGATCACCTCCATGGTACCGGTTCGGTGCGCTGTTGATGCCAACGAAATGCCAACGC